>JAKLIL010000235.1 GCA_022709625.1 Verrucomicrobiota bacterium | reverse complement strand
CGCAACGGGACTTCTTCGAGCACGGGATCTCGCGGCTGAAGCCGATGACGATGGGGGCGGTGGCGGAGAAACTGGGGGTGCACGAGACGACGGTGGGGCGGGCGGTGGCCGGCAAGTACGCGCGGACGCCGCAGGGCGTCTTCGAACTGCGCTTTTTCTTCACGGGCGGACTGAAGACGGCGGACGGCGGGAGCATCTCGACGGAGGCGGTCAAGGAAGCCGTGGGCCGGACGATCGCGCGCGAAGACGTGCGCCATCCGCTCTCCGACCAGGCCATCGTGGCGCAATTGCAGGCGCAGGGACTCCAGGTGGCGCGGCGAACTGTGGCGAAGTACCGCGAGCAACTGGGCCTCCCCCCGGCGCACAAGCGCAAGTGATTTTGGAGAAAGCGATGAAAACGGATTTTGGACCCGCGGATTTCGCGGCGTTTTGCCGGACGCACCGGCCGGCGTACCACGCCCACTACTACGCAATGTATTCGAGCTGGTGGGACGCCATCACCGTGGAACCCAACCTGATGGTGGTGCCGGTGGACGACCACATGGTCCACCGGGGCGACGGCTTGTTCGAGACGTGCAAATGCCTCGACGGCGCCGTCTACAACCTCGGCGCGCACCTGGACCGGCTCGAGGGCGGCGCCAAAACCATCCAGCTCCGGCTGCCCTGGAGCCGCGCCGACGTCCAGCGGATCGTCGGCGCCGTGGTGCAGGCGGGCGGGCACCGCGACGCCCTGGTGCGGATTTTCGTGTCGCGCGGCCCCGGCGGGCATTCCGCGAATCCCTACGAATGTCCCGAGCCCCTGCTGCTGGTGCTGGCGATCCGGTCGGCGGAACCGTTCATGGCGACCCATCCGGGCGGCGCCAAGGTCGGCCTGAGCGGCGTACCTACCAAGGACGGCTTTTTCGCGCAGGTGAAGAGCGTGAACTACCTCCCCAACGTCCTGATGAAAATGCAGGCCGTGGACGCGGGCGTGGATTTCATGCTGGGGTTCGACAAGGACGGCCACATGACCGAACTGCCCACGGAGAATTTCGGCATCGTGACCCGGGACCGCGTGCTGCGGGTGCCGAAGCCGGCGCACATCCTGCTGGGCACGACGATGCTGCGCGTCCTGGAACTGGCCCGCGCCCAGCTCGTGCCGGCGGGAGTCCTCGCGGGCGTGGAGGAGGCCGACGTGCCGCGCGCCGAACTGGAGCAGGCGGCGGAAATGCTGGTGTTCGGCACGAGTCCGCACGTCACGGCGGTCGCGGAATTCGCGGGGCGTCCCGTGGGCACGGGGCGTCCCGGCCCGGTTTGGCGCGAATTGAGCCGGGTGTTCGAGGCGGATCTCCGCAATCCGGCCATGCTGACCCGCCTGCTGTAACTTTTATGCCCCGGCAAACGACTTTCATCAAAATGGCCCCTAGGATCATTTCAGGATGGCGGCTCCCGTTGGGCCTGGCGGCGGTGGCGGCAGTGGCCGGCTGCGTCGGTGTGCCGAACGCAGAGCAGATGCGCGCGATCCGTGCGGAAGCCGCGGATCGGCGGTTGGAAGACCTGGCGCAGAAGACCACGACCGCCAGCGGCACGTATCTGGCCGGCCCGCTGCTGCTGTGGGACGCGGTGGCGATGGCCCAAGGCTACAACCGCTCCCTGCAGCAGGAAACGCTGGGCCGGGAGGTTGCGCGCGGCCGCATCCAGGCGTCCTACGCGGAGGCGCTGCCCAAGCTGGATCTCGCCGGCGGCTACTTGCGGCGCGAGGAGGGTGCGGACGCGGCGGCGGGCAGCGGCAGTTCCGCGGACCAGTCCAGCGTCGGGCTCAAGCTCAGCCAGCCGTTGTTCAATGGACGGATCGGCGCGGCCCTGCGCGCGGCCCGGCTCTACGACGCCTGGACCGAGGCGGGTATCCGCGGGGCGGCGGAAAAGATCCAGCGCGAAACGATCCGGGCCTACTACGCGGCCATGCTGAGCGTCCATCTGCTGGAGGTGAACCAAAAAGCCCTGGAAACCGCGGAGCGGCAACTGGCCGACGCGCAGGCGCGGCGCCGGCAAGGCATGGCCTCGAACTACGACGAACTCCGCGCCCAGGTGGAGGTTGCCAACTTCCGCGCCCAGGTTCTGCAGGCGCGCAACGACAAGGACGTGGCCTACACCGTGCTCTACCGTCTGATGGGTGCCTCGCCGGAAAGCGCAGCGGAACTGGTGGACGAAGTGCCGCTGGTCATGGAGGACGTGGCGTTCGTCGACGCGGCCCGTACGGCTCTGGAGCGGCGGGCAGACCTCGCCGAGGCGGAATACGCCGTCCGGATGCAGCGCGAAAGCGTCGCCGTGGCCCGCAGCCGCTACCTGCCCGAAGTTTCGGGCTACCTCTCCCAGGACTGGGCGAATCCCGATCCCCTGGCCCCCGGCCAGGACGACTGGGGCTCCGAATGGCAGGCGGGCGTACAACTCGCGCTGCCGTTGTTCGACGGCCTTGCCCGCCGCGGCACCCTGATCCAGGAGCGCGCCAAGCTGCGCCAGCTCGAAATCGCCCGGCGCGACGCCGAGGAAACGGCCCTGAGCGAAATCCGCCAACTGGTCCTCACCCTCAAGACCGCCGCGCAATTCGCGCATTCCCAGAGCCGCAACCTGGAAACCGCGCAGGAGGCCTTGCGGCTCGTCGAAGCCGGTTTCAAGACCGGTCAGAACACGCCCGTCGAGGTGATGGATGCGCGCCAGGCGCTGACCACGGCGTCGGCGAACTACTTCCAGTCGATTTTCAATCACGCGATGGCGCGGGTGGCCTTGCAGCAGGCGATGGGCCTGATGGCGCCCGACGCGTTGCCCGACCGGCCCGTGCTGCCGGCCGGCAACTTGCCTGCCGGATCGGACGGGTCCGGCGCGGCCGTCCCATGATCGGGAGAATACGATGAAAACACGCTTGGGAATATTGCTGGCCGCGGCGTTGGTCGCAGGGTGGGCGGCGGGCTGCTCCAAACCGGACGCGAACAATACCGGCCGGAAAGGCCGCGGCCCGGTGCCCGTGCGCACCGCGGTCGTGGAACGGCGCGACCTCGCCGAAACGCTGTGGTTCACCGGCGAACTGGAATCGCGGCTGGCGGTCGAGATAAAACCCAAGATCCAGGGCCGGCTCGAAAAGTTCGATTTGCGGGAAGGGGCCGAAGTCGCGGCCGGCGACGTGCTGGCCGAAATCGATGCCCGGGACGCGGAAGCGCAGGTGGCCTTGGCCGAAGCGCAGGCCGTCCAGGCGCAGGTCGCGCTGGCGGAACGCAAACGGGAACGCCGGCGCCTCGAAACGCTGTTTGCCGAAGATGTCGCGACGGAACAAGCGCGCGACGCGGCCGTCGCGGCCCACGAAAGCGCCCGGGCCGCGCTGGCGCAGGCCCAGGCCCAGCTCAAGCTGGCGCAGGTCAATTTGGACGAAACCAAGATCCGCGCGCCGATGGCCGGCGTGGTGGCTGCGCGCCACGCGGATCCCGGCGCGATGGTCGGGCCGGCCAGCGCAATCCTGAAAATCGTGCAGATGGATCCGCTGCGGCTGATGCTGGCGGTCCCGGCGCGGCTGTTGCCGGCGCTGGCGGAAGGCCAGACCCCCATCGCCGTTTCGACCGATGTGTGGCCGGGGCGCGAGCGGGAATGCCGGCTGGCGCGGATCCATCCCGAGGTGGATGCGGCGACGCGGACCGTGCGCGCGGAAGTATTGCTCTCGAATCCCAAGGAAGGCGGGGGCTGGCCGCTGCGCCCCGGCATGTACGCGACGGCGAAACTGGTCGTGGCGACGCGCCCGAAT
>JAKLIL010000234.1 GCA_022709625.1 Verrucomicrobiota bacterium | reverse complement strand
TTCCCAAACCCGCCAGCAATCCCGCCAGACTGCCGCAGGCGTTCAACCAGCCGCTCCAGAGTGCGACGCCGCGCAACGAACCGTGGACTTCCTGGACGAGCAGCGGCAGGAACGCCAGATCGAATTGCCGCACGAAAGCCAAGGCCGCGATCATGGCCAACACGCCGTAGAGGGTCTTGGGCAAATCTTGCCAATGGACGCGAGCGCTGCCCAACTCGCCGCCGCCGGCGGCAGCGCGTCCGGCGGGCAATCGGGTTTCGCGGGTGCAGCACAACACCAACAAACCCGCCGCCAGCAGCAACGTTCCGGAAACCGCAAACGCCGCGCGATATCCCAGCCAATGCGCGACGAACCCGCCCAGGAACGCGCCGGCCATCGTCCCCGAAAACACCGCCGCGCTCAAACCCCCGACCGCCAGGCCGCGCCGTTCGCGCGGCATCTCGCCGGCCAAAAAGGCCTGGGCCGCCGTCATGGTCCCGGTCAGCGCGCCCTGCAAGGCCCGCAACGTGATCAGCGCCAGCGGAGTGTGGACGGCGCCCATCAGCGACATGACGATCGCCCCCGCCAGATTCGCCCGGATCAGCATGATGCGCTTGCCGAACCGGTCCGCCAGCAACCCCCACAGCGGCGCCGCCAGGCCCATCGTGACCGCCGTCGATGCCGAGAACAGCGCCACCCACATTTGCAATTCGCCGTGCCGCGACACTCCCAGTTCCTGCTGCATGAAATAGGGCGCGAAGGGCAACGCAAACGAGAAGCCCATGATCGACAGGAATTGCGACGCCCACACCAGCGCCATTTGTTTTTGCCACGAACCGGACATACGGGGGCGCATTCTGCCGCAAATGCCGCCGTATGGCAGTGAAATTGTGCGCGGCGGCGGCGCCGTTCCCCGGCGCCATTCCCCGCTTGCGCCCTCGTGCGGTTGCCCCTATTCTTGGACCTCGTGATGGCGCCATCGTTCGACAATCCAAACGGCCGTCCGCAGCGGGAAATTCTGGTGCCCACGCCCACCGTCCCGCGCCGCGATAGCCATCGGTCGCCGCGCCGCGATGCGATTCCGGCCCAACCCTCCCTTAAGCAGCACACGATCCGCCTTCTCGTCGCGACGGCCATCGGGATTGCCTTGATGCTTGGCCTCTTGATGCTGGCGGTCCAGTATCTCAATCGCGATTGGGCGCGGAAGCAGCGGTTGGCCGCCGCCGGGCCCGCGAAGTCCAAACCGGTCGCGCCGGCCGAGAAGAAGTCCGCCGTGGACACCCCCGTTCCGGGCTGGACGCATGTCTGGTCTCCGCAGGCCACGGAGCGGCAATTGCGCCGCATGGCCGCCGACCGCCGCGTGCCCAATTGGTGGGCGGTCCTGGCCCGGAGCCTGGCTGAAAAACCCAATCCGGACCTGCTGGTCTCGGCCCTCTTCATGGCCATGGCCTCCCACGGGGAAACCGCGGGCATCAAAAACGATCTGGGCGCAGTCTATCTCCAGCAAGGACGATTGCCGGAAGCCGTCGACCAATTCCGCGCCGCCGACCAGATCCAACCGGGCTTCGCGCCGGCGCGCTTCAACCATGCCCTGTATGCCCTCGCCAGCCGCAATCCCGGCCGCGCCGTCCAGTATCTAGGCCAATACCTTGGCCAACGCCCGGCCGACGGGGCCGCCCTGCGCCTTCAAGCCAATCTGCTGGCCCAGTCGGGGCAAGCGCGCCTCGGCCTCGACATGCTTGAAACATTTCTCGCGGACCAACCGCGCGAGCAACCGCTCTTTCTGGAAGCCGCAGTGCTGGCCGCGCGCGTCGGAAATACAGGCAGCGCGCTCCGCTATCTCGAAACCGCCTTGAACGGCAACTCCATCCAGACCGTCGTCCGCACCTACCAGTCGCCCGTTTTCCGCAGCATCCGCCTGTCCGGCGCCGGCGACGCGCTGGCCGCCCGCATGGCCGAAAAGGCCCGGGCCGCCTTCGGCGCGCCGTTGCCCGCCACCGAAGTCCAGCCCCTGCGGGCCACCGTGCCGGACGCCAAGGTCCGCTGAATTCCGCCTAGGGAACCGCTTGAATCGCGTACCCGCGGCCGGGCCAACGCGCCGGCGCCGCCGCCAACTCCACCCGGATGGTTCCGTCCCGATCCGTCCGCCAGATCCGGATGTCCCGCGGCGAGAGGCGGGCAAGCATTTCCTCGTCGGGATGGCGGCCATCGGCATGCGGGCCTGCGCTGATGACGACGTCGCGGGGACGAACCGCGTCGAGCCATTCGGCGGTGGTTGCGGAGGCGTCGCCGTGCCGGCCCGCCACGAGAATCGAAGCCGCCACCGACTCCGTCGTTTGGCGCATGGCGCGCTCCGCGTCTTGGCCGGCGTCGCCGGCCAGCAGCATGGACACGCCGAACCGCGCCACGCGCATCGCCAGCGCCGCATCGTCGGCGCAAGCGATCGCCAGCGGTTCCGGCGGCCACAGGATTTCCCAGGCCATGTCGCCGGGCCAGGCCCCCGCATCCCCCGCGCGCAGGCGGCGGATGGACACGCCCCGGCGGGTCGCCGCCGCCAGGGTTTCGTTCAGCAGCGGCGAAGGCCAGACCACGGCCGGCACCCACAGTTCCGCGACCGGCATCTCCCCCAGCAGCCGTTCGGCTGCGCCAATATGCTGGGCATCCGCGTGCGTCACTACCAGAGCGGCCAGACGATTCACGCCCTCGCGGCGCAGGAGCCGCAGCGTCTCGGCCACGCGGTATTCCGGACCGGCATCCACCAGGACATGCGCGCGCCGGGCCTTGACCAGCGCGGCGCCGCCTTCGCCCACGTCCAAGACCGCTACGCGGCAACTGTGCGCGTCGTGGAAACCCCATGCCGCCACCAGACCGGCCAGCAGAAAGAGTCCGGCGGGCAATGCTCCCCGGAGGCGCCGCGCCATCACCGACGCCGCCAACAGAATGCCGTAGACCGCTAGGATTCCTACGCCGGGCGGCGTCGGCACGAACCAGTGGCCGCCGGGCGCCGCGGCCGCCCGATCGATGCACCAAGTCAACAACGAGGCCACGGCGCACGCGGCCTGGTTGAAAACCAGCGTCAACTGTCCCGCGCCAAGCGGCGCACAGAGCAAGCTCAGGCAGCCCGCCAGCAGGATGACGAAGGCCGCGGGAATCACCAGCAGGTTCATGGGCAAGGCCACCGGCGAAAACAGATTGAAGAAATAGGCCGTGAGCGGCGTCGTGGCGATCCAGGCGCCCACCGTTACGCCGACATATTGCGCCGCCCGCAAGGCGGCGGTCCGCAGGCGCCGGTGCCAGGGAATTTCTTCCCCCGGCAACTGCCATGCATCGCGGCGCAACCAGTCTTGCACCCCGGCGTTCAAGACCGGCGGAATCGCCAGCAGGCCGGCGACCGCCGTGAAGGACAGCAGAAAACCCAAATCCCCGAGCTGCGCAGGGGCGACCGCCAGAATGGCCACGGCGGCGGCGGCCAAGGCCGAGACGGAGTCCGGCCGGCGCCGCAGGAACGACGCCGCCAGGATCAGGACCGCCATGACGCACGAACGGATCGCGCTGGTGGCGGCACCCGTGGTGATGGTGTAGAGCGCGAGCAACGGCGCCAGAATCGGAAACCAGCGCGTCACCGGCACGCCCAGGGTCCGGAGCAAGCCGGCGATCAAGACCGTCACCATGGCCACGTGCGATCCCGAAATGGCGAATATATGCACCGTGCCCGTGGCCGCGAAATCCTTCCGCAGCGCGCGGGGCAGGTCCTCGCGGTAGCCCATCATCAGCGATTGGACCACGCCGCGCT
>JAKLIL010000233.1 GCA_022709625.1 Verrucomicrobiota bacterium | reverse complement strand
CGGGCGCGGGACAGGAACAGGTCCGCGGAAAAGCCGTGAACCCGGAGCAGTTCGGCGGGAGCCCACAGTGCGCGGTTGGGCGGCGCGAACGGGACGTCGCCCGCGCGGTAGAAGGCGGCCTCGTAGGCGCCGTCGTCGTCGGCATCCGTGTAATCCGCCAGCGCGTCGACGCGTTCCACGGGACGGAAATCCCCGCAGATGGTCATGAGGTCGAGCAAGACATCCCGGGCGGAACGCGCGTTGCGGTTGGACGTCGACACGTTGTTCCAGTTGAAGAACCGGCCGGCATCCTCGACGATGGCCGCGGTCGCCACGCCGTCGGCGCGGTTGGTTTCGCGGGGCAAGGCCCATTCTTCGCCGAGATGGTCGACGGCAAGGTCTTCGTCCGCGGCCAGGCCCCAGAGGGCATCACGCGCGGCT
The DNA here is from genome assembly GCA_022709625.1 of Verrucomicrobiota bacterium. Lineage (GTDB taxonomy): Bacteria > Verrucomicrobiota > Kiritimatiellia > CAIQIC01 > Lenti-01 > Lenti-01. The sequence goes on along the minus strand of JAKLIL010000233.1, from coordinate 3,357 downwards.
TCCGCGGCGGCGAGGCGCAGGCGTTCTCCTTCCAATTCGGCCTGTTCAACGCGCGCCACGCCGGCGGCCCGGGCCTGCATGAAGAGGGCCAGCCCGCCGGCCAGTACGATCGCCGCCAAGGTCAGAATCAGCGCCATGCCCGCACGGGCTGTCGGGCGGCTCGGCATCAGTCCCCCCGGATGGGCGCGGGGGCCGTTTCGGCCTCCGTTTCCGCCTGTTCCCGGCGGAAGGCTTCTTCGCGGGCGCGGTATTTCAGTTCGCGGTTGCGGGCGGAAATTTCCCGGCGGCGGAGTTTTTCGGAACGGGCCCAGGCATAGAGCACCAGGCTGACCATGCCGCAGGCCATGAGCACGATGGCCAGATTGTAGTAGGGTTTCCGCAGCAGCGGCAGGCGGAGGAAAGACATGCCGTAGACGCACAGCGCCATCAGGGGAAACATGCCGGCGGCGACGGCCAGCACATGTCGGATCTTGGAGCGCATTTTGCTGCGGCTGCGGGGCCGCCGGGTATCGACCCGGAAATCCCGGCGCTGGACGGGCAGCGTGCCCATGCTATTTCCCTCCGTAGCCGCGGGGATGCGCGCGGTGCCAGTTCCAGGCATGTCGCACGATCGTCGGCAAATCGGCATACTGCGGGTTCCATCCCAGGATTTCCCGCGCCCGGGCGGCCCCGGCCACGAGGCACGCGGGATCGCCGGGCCGGCGCGGGGACAGCGCCACGGGAATGGGATGCCCCGTCGCCGCGCGGCAGGTCGCGACCACCTGTTTCACGGAAAATCCCGTGCCGGTGCCGAGGTTGAACGGCCCGGCGACATCTTTCCCGAGCGCGAGGATGTGGGCGCGGGCCAGATCGACGATGTGGACGTAATCGCGGATGCAAGTGCCGTCGGGCGTGTCGTAGTCGTCGCCATAGACGGGAACGGCCGGCGCCTGGCCCAGCGCCACCTTCAGGACGTTGGGAATCAGGTGCGTTTCGGGGTCGTGGTCTTCGCCATGCTTGGCGGTGGCGCCGGCGGCGTTGAAATAGCGCAGAAAGACGGGCTGGAGACCATGGCGTTCCTGCGCCCACCGCAAGGCTGTTTCGAACATCAGTTTGGACTCGCCGTAGGGATTGGTCGGACGCTGGGGCATGGCCTCGGTCATGGGCATGGTTGCGGGCTGGCCGTAGGTCGCGCAGGTGGAGGAGAAGATGATCTTGCGCACGCCGGCATGCAGCATGGCGTCCAGCAGATGCAGGCCGCCGCCGAGGTTGTTGCTGAAGTACAGCATCGGGTCCTGCATGGACTCGCCGACCAGAGCGTAGGCGGCGAAATGCACGACGGCGTCGGGGCCGACGGCCCGCATCGCGTCGCGGATGCCGTGGGGATCGCGCAGATCGCCGACGATCAGGCGGGCGCGGGGGTCGACCGCCGCGAGATGGCCGCGTTCCAGGTTGTCGAAGACCACGACCTCGTGGCCGTCGTTGCACAGGAGCTCCGTCGTCACGCTGCCGATGTAGCCCGATCCGCCTGTCACCAGGATCTTCATTGCTGCCTTGGCTATGTATCAGACCCCCTCCGCCCCGGCAACCCCTATTCGCCGCGGGCGCCTGCCGGAATTCGGCCCGCCGTCGCGCCGCGGGGGCGCGCTTGCGCTGGCGGGTTCCAGCCGCTAGGATGGCGGCTAATCAGGTACGGTTTCGTTTGGCTTTTTGAAAGGATTTCCCATGTCGCGCAACGTCTACATTTCGGCCACCGACTCCAGCAGCGGCAAGTCCGCCATCGCCCTAGGGGTCATGGAGATGATGGTGAAGAAGGTCGGGCACGTAGGCTTCTTCCGGCCCATCATTTCCGCCGACCGCGGCGGCGCCGAGCGCGACAACGACATCGCCCTCATCGCCAGCCATTTCCGCCTGGACCTGCCGTACGAAAAGACATTCGCCTACACCAGCCGGGAGGCGAGCGAACTGATCCGGGCCAACAAGACCTCCGCGCTGCTCGACGGCATTCTCGACCGCTACAACGACATCGCCGCGCGCTTCGACTTCGTCGTCTGCGAAGGCACCGATTTCGAAGGCGAAACCTCCGCCTTCGAGTTCAACATCAACGCCGCCATCGCCCGTAACATCGATGCCCCGGTGCTGTTGGTCGTCGACGGCCAGCAGATCGGCGGGGACGGCCAGATGCCGGCCCTGGATTTCGCCGTGCAAAGCTTCCGCGAGGACGACTGCACCGTGCTGGCCGCCATCCTGAACCGCTTTCCCGCCGCCCGGCTGGACGATTTCCCCGCCATTCTCCGGCATTCGCGCCACGCCGACCTGCCCGTTTTCGCGATCCCCGAGGATCCCCTGCTGGCCGCGCCCATGATGAGCGAGATCGCCCAGGCCCTGCAGGCGGAGACGTTCTACCGCCCCGATTTGCTCGACTCCCTGCAGGCCACCTCCTACAGCGTCGCCGATTCCTCGCCGGAAATCTTCCTGCAGCATCTCAAGGACGGCGCGCTGCTGTTCATTTCCGGCGACCGGTTCGGCAATTTGCTGGGGGTGATGCTGAAACTCAACTCCGCCAAGCCGGTGAACATCGCCGGCATCGTGCTTACCAACGGCTTCAAGCCGGCCGGGGCGGTGGGCGCCCTGCTCCAGGAGGTCAAGAACATGGTGCCGGTCCTGTCCGTGCCCGTGCCGACGTACGAAGCGCTGACGACCGTCACGAAGCTCCATTCGCGCATCTATCCCGGCGCCACCCGCAAGATCACTTCCGCCCTCGCGCTGTTCCAGGCCCGGGTGGACACGCAGCGGCTCGTTGATCTGCTCAAGACGACCAAAACCGGCGTGGTCACGCCCAAGATGTTCGAGTTCGGCCTCATCCAGCAGGCGCAAGCTCCCCGGCAGCGCATCGTCCTGCCCGAAGGCGAGGAAGACCGCATCCTCTACGCCGCCGAACAAGTGGTGTTGCGCGGCATCGCCAACATCGTCCTGCTGGGCAGCGAGCAGAAAATCCGCAACAAGATCTCGCACCTAGGCCTCAACCTGCCCGCCGTCGAAATCGTCCAGCCCGTGCAGTCCCCGCACTTCCGCGATTTCGTGCAGACCTACTACGACCTGCGCAAGGACAAAGGCATGACGCCCGACATGGCCGAGACCATCCTGGCCGACATCTCCTATTTCGGCACCATGATGGTCTACAAGGGCCTCGCCGACGGGATGGTGTCCGGCTCCGTCAACACCACCGCCCACACGGTCCGGCCGGCGCTGCAGTTCATCCGCACCAAGCCGGGCTTTTCGATCGTCTCTTCCGTGTTCCTGATGTGCCTAAAAGACCGCGTGCTGGTCTACGGCGATTGCGCCATCAACATAGACCCCAGCGCCGAGGAACTGGCC
>JAKLIL010000232.1 GCA_022709625.1 Verrucomicrobiota bacterium | reverse complement strand
GCTTCTTTGGCGGTTCCTTCATCGATACCGATTTCGTTATCCGCGAAGTCTACTATCCGCGCGATTTCCTCGCCCGCGGCTACGACCTCAAGAAGGTCCAGCAGCTCGATTATTTCTGGAACCTCATGCGCCGGAACCCCGCGCCGCAAGTCAGCGAACCCGGCCACGGCAACATCGTCCAGCCGCGCCTCATCGCCATGCGCTACCCCGTGATGCAGGACGGGAAACTCGCGGCCGTCGTCAGCTTTTTCGTCCGCACGGAGCATTTCCTCAAGGCCGTCGGCCTCGGCGACGCGAAGGGCTACCGCATCGTCTGCCGAGGCGTCCTCGCCGAGGACGACGGCAAGCTGGGTTCCTCCCCCAAATCCGTGACCGTCGCCCTGCCCGCCAACGAGTGGGTCATCGAGTACGCGCCGTGAACCTCCTGATTGCCGGCGCCGGCGGCGTTCTCGGCCGCGAGCTCGTCCGCCAAGCCCTCGCCCGCGGCGATCGCGTCGAAGCCTTGGTCCTGCGCAAGGGCGAACTGCGCGTCGTCGAACACCCCCGCCTGCGGATCATCGAGGCCGACGTTACGCGACCCGAACAACTCGCCGGCATCTGCAAGGGCATCGAGCAGGTCGTTTCCTGCATCGGCATTACCCGCCTGCGCGATAAGCTGACGCATGAAATCGTCGATTACCGCGGCAACCTGAACCTGCTGGAAGAAGCCCGACGCGGCGGCGTTGCGAAATTCGGGTTCATTTCCCCCGCCGGCACCGAACTGGGCCTCGGTCACGCTCCGCTCATGGACGCCAAGTTCCGCTTCGAACAGGCTCTGCAGGCCAGCGGCATGTCGTGGGTGATCTTCCGCTCCGGCGGTTTTTTCCCCGACGTCGCCGAAATGCTGAAACTGGCCGCCAAGGGCCCGCTCTACGCCATCGGCGACGGCGGTTCCCGCAGCACGCCCGTGCACGTCCCCGACCTCGCCACCGTCATGCTGGCGGAAATGGGCCGGCAAACCAATGCCGTCGTCGGCGTCGGCGGTCCTGAAGACCTGACCTGGCGCGAGACCTGCGAAGCCTGCTTCGCGGCGCTGGGCCGGGCGCCCCGCATCTCCACCGCTCCCGTTTGGCTCTGCAAGTTGGCGCTCGCGCTCATTCGCCCGTTCAGCTACCGCAGCTGGGCCATGGGCCGGCTCCTACTCTTCATGTCCACCCACAACGTCTGCACGCCCCATCTGGGCCGCGTGCGCCTGCAAGACTATCTGGCGAATCCAAACGCCGCCGCAGGATGACGATGCGGCGCGGACGGAACCGTCCGGGTTCAAATCTTGGCGGTCAGCCGAATGACCTGTTCTTCGCTGGCCAGCAGGATGTGGTGCAGTTCGCGGGCATCGTCCGCGCCTCGCATCTCCAGCAGCAAGCTGGTCTGGTGGCACATCATGCAGAGCCGCGCCAGCACGTGCAGGTGGATCCGGTCGTCCTGGCAGCAGATCAGAAAGAAAACATCCGTCGTGGCGCCGTCGGGCGAACCGAACGGGATCTGGCCCACGCTCTTGCCCACCGCGACGAACGAATCGTCGAACATGTAGGGTTCGTGGTGGCGCGGATGCAACAGCGCCAAGCCCCCGGCAAGCGCCGTGGAACAGAGTTTTTCCCGCTCGACAAGGCTTTCGATCAATTCGTCGCGCTCGCACAGCAAGCCCGTGGAATCCGCCAAAGCGACCATTTCGCGCAGGACCGACGCCTTGGTGCGGCAGGCCAGCGCTGGCGCAATCCATTCCGGCTTCAGCAGCGCCGGCAGAATGGCGGCGTCGCTCGACAGGTCGTGGTATTTGGCAGTGCTGCGCCGATGGAAGTCCTGGAGCCGTTCCGCGTTCAACCCCAGCAAGCGGCGCGAGGCCCATTGGTCGATCTCGACGTGGCGAAACACCAAGCGCCCACCTTGCTTCGCCCAGGGGATTTCGCCGCGCCGAGCCAGTTCTTCAAGAGCGCGTTCGGGCAAGTGCAGATGGTCGGCCGCTTCGGTCAAGCTGAGAATCCGATACGGCATGGCGCACGCCGCCTCCCCGCCCTAGATGCCCAACAGGCCGGTTGCGAAAGACAGCAGCAGCAGCAAGGTCAGCGCCAGCAGGCCGGCGGTGACTTTGGGAAACGGACTGCCATCCGCTTGGCGCCGGAGCCATTTGGAATAGAACGCCGCCGCCCCCGCACCCAAGGTCAGCAGCAGCATGGCCAGGAAAAACAATTGGTTTTTCCATACGGTGGCCGCCGGCCCCGCGCCCGGCGAGCCCGAACCTTGCAGCGCGGCCTTGCCCACCAACGGCAGAATCATGCACTGGAAGAGAAAGAGCAAACCGAACAAAACCGTCAGCACCTGGCCCGTCACGGGGGCGGACAGCCATTTGACCGCATCCGCGGCGGGGGGCCGTGCCAACTCGGCTCTTTGCAGCTTGAGTTCCTTCTTCATCGGGCAACACATTGTCCATATTCCGCCGCGGGATTCAAGTCCTACGGTAGGCCGCGCGATTCGGCGCCGGGCCGCTTTCCCCTTCCCTCGCCTCCGCGCGCCATGCTACGGTGCACGTCGGAAAGGAAATTCCCATGCCGCGCAAGCCCCTCCAGATTCTGATATTGCTTGGCAGTTCCCGCGAAGACGGGAACTCCACGCGCTTGGCCTATGCCTTTGCCGACGGCGCCAGTTCGCGGCGTCACGCCGTGCGCTCCATCCGCGTGCCGGCCCTGCAGATCGCGCCCTGCGACGGTTGCAACGAGTGCTGGCCGGCGCCTGCGCGGCCTTGCGTCTTGCACGACGACATGGAGTCGGTCTATCCACTGGTGCGCGCAGCGGACGTGCTGGTCTTCGCCACGCCCCTGCATTTCTACACGTGGTCGGTGCCGCTCAAGAACCTGATCGATCGCCTGTACTGCCTTTCCCCCGACCGCAAGCGCAATTTGAAAGGGAAGCACACGGCGTTGTTGGCCGTCGCCGCCGACGAAAGGCTAGCCGCTTTTGCCGGGCTCAAAGCCACGTCTCGATTGGTGGCGGAGTACATGGGTTGGAAACCGTTGGGCGAAGTGCTGGTGACCAACATCGCCGCAGCCGGCGACATTGCCCGCGCCGGCAAAGCGCTGGCCCGGGCCTATGCCATGGGCGCCAAGCTGGGCTAGGCGGCCTCGTCCGCCGACCAGTACGCCGGCCGCCGCGCGTTGCCATTCCATCGTTCCCGTGATAGATTGTTCGCTCGTTTCCGGATTAGTTTTGCCATGAACCCAAACGAACCTATCATTCGCAAGGCCAGTTTCAGCGACGGCCCCGCCATCTTCAAGCGCATCAAGGCGCATCCCAACGAGTTGGTGCCGCGGCCCCTCAGCGACATCATGCTGCATATCGATCGGTTTCTGGTCGCGGAACTCAACGGCGAGATCGTCGGAACCGCCTCCTGGGCCGTGTTGCCCGAGCTGGACGCAACCAAAAATCCGTCCATCGAAATCCAATCGGTGTCGGTCCGGGACGACCTCCAAAAGGCCGGCTTGGGCCGGCGGCTGGTCGCCGCCGCGCTGGAACGCGTGGAGGACTTCAAGCCCGACCAGATCATCGTGTTGACGTTCACGCCGAGCTTTTTCGCCAAACTGGGATTCGTGCCCGTCGCGAAGGAAACCCTCATGTACAAGCTCTACAAAGGCTGCATGAACTGCGCGAAATACGATTCGCCGCTCACCTGCCCCGAAGTCGCCATGGCCTACGTTCCGCCGGCCGCGGCCGGAATCCGGTCGCCATGATTCGGCGGCGCGCCGGCA
>JAKLIL010000231.1 GCA_022709625.1 Verrucomicrobiota bacterium | reverse complement strand
CAGCGTTTGCGCATCGACCGCGCGCGATTGACCTTGCACGATGTGGCCGTAATCACGCGCGGCCCGGCCGAATCGCATGACTTGTGGTGCGACCAAACATTCCTGCGCCAAGTCGCCGATGCGATCAACGACGAGCCCGGAGGCGTCGAGAGCCGCCAAACGCACTTCGGCCCCGAAATCGGCGTTGTGAAACTCGCGCGAGTCGACGAAGGCATCGTGCGTGCTGACCTGCATTTTCACGAGCCCACCCCCGACGCCGAGTACTTTCTGCGATTGGCGGGGGACGACAGCGAAGCCCTTGGCTTGTCGATTAGGTTTGACCGGGACCTGGCTGCGGAGGAGGAGTTCACCGCCGCGCACACCGACCCGGAAGCGGGAGACTTCCGCAGCCCGGACGTTACCAACGTGGAGAACTTCCCCCACGTCCGCCTCGCCTGCCTGCACGCCTGCGACATCGTGGAGGAACCCGCCGCCAACCCGTGCGGACTGTTCAGCCGCCGCGACAGCGAGCCCGCCTGGGACGACCTGTTCGCCTTTGTCGTTGGTGCGACAAACAAGCCGCCCGCGGGAAACCCATTCGGAATCGACCCGCGCCGCTTCAAGGAATTCGCCGTGAACTTTCTGCGACGCCACCGCCTGACCGTTGGCCCGAAGGGAACCAAGCGCGATGTCCGTACAGCCGCCGCGCCGACCGACCGCCGGGCCGCGATGCTGACCCGCCTTCGCACCGTCAACGCCGACCTGCAACGCCGCCTGACCGCCCGCGAACTTGGCGCACGATTGCCCGTGCTGAACCCGTGCCGAATTTGCCGCGGCCGCGCCTGACTTCGAGGGGGGCCGCCCCGGGCGCCCTTGCTTGTGGCAGGGACCGCCCGGAGGCCCCCCCATAGGTTCTTCCCACGCCAGCGACGGAAGATATCAGACGAACCCCCGAAAAAACCAGCACACACAGAATATGACTTTCCGGGATAACGTGATACTCACAACGACCCTCGCCCGCACGCTGGCCGCCCAAGACGCCCTGCACCTACCCGTCCGCAATCCCGACATGGCCTGCTGGGCCGCGATCCACCAGGCCCGCGCCGATTTCCGCCAGCAGGGACTCCCATGGCGATCACGCAGTGGGTCCGACGCCGAGGCAAAATTGGCCGAGCGGACCATCGCCACCTTGACCGCGCGTGGACTGCTGCGCCGCCATAGAGCGCGGACGAAAACAACCGCGCTCAGCCTGACCCCGTGCGGAGACGCGACGGCGCGGGCCCTCTGTGATCTACAACCCATCGACACCGCCTTGACCGCCCTGCCCACACTCGCCAACCACCAGGTCGCCAGCGTGGACCATGAAGGCTGGGTCCGGGAAATCGACCTGAACGGCGGGCGCGGTTGGGGCGACGACCAAGGCCCCTCGCTGCTTCTCGTCGCGCTCGCCCTGGCCCCGCTGACCGCGCGTGGATTCGTCGAAAGCAACTGCGACCGCGACGGGCGCGCCTATTACCGTCTGACACCGGCTGGCCGCCGGCTGGCCGCCGGCAAGACGACGCTCGACACGTTCGCGGGATTGCCCGCCCGGGACGAGGCGTGTTTCGATGTGTACTGGGCGGAACTGGACGCCGCGCACGCCGCCCTCCGCGGCTTGCCGCAACCGCCCCGGGAGATCGGACCGTGCCCGCTGCCCGCTTTCCTATCCGCCGCGGACAACGCCCTGGCTGGCGGACCGCTCGACCTGGCCGCGGACAAACCCGCCAAGCCGCGACGGAAGAAGGCCGCGGCGAAAGGTTGACGCGCGGCGCCGCCCGACGTTACATTGCCTGCGGATCGAGGCCGCTCGATCCTGGGCGTGAGAACCCAGACTGTTACAGGTGGCAATCTGATGTGTCTTTCAGAGCGGGAAGGCCCGCGAGCTTGGGACAGCGCAGAAGCCGTGAACCGGGAAGCCGGGGAGCAAGGCGCCGTCGGACGGGGTAACAGCCGTCTTCTCAACCGAGGTCGCGGGCCTTCCCGTTTCTTGTCGCGCCACGCTGGCGCGGGAGGCCGCAATGTCTCGAATTGCTCTGTCCGACGGTTCCGGTTGGTTCGATGCGGAGAAGGCTGTGAAGTTCGAGGAGGCGACGTTCTGGAACGGCAACAACCACATCAGCCGCGCGACCGGCAGCCAATGGGAACATGAGGCCCTCTATTTCACACGCGCGAACCGCTGGGTTTTGAACGAGTGGTCGCAGCGCCAAGGCAGCATCGAAGCCTATCGGGAAATCGACGTCGCGGAGGCCGCGCAATGGCTCGTCGAAAACGAGCGGAGCGACGCGCTGGCCGAACTGCCGGACGACGTGCGGGCGCGTCTCAACGAGGCACTCGCCAAACGGGAGGTCTGACCAATGCGTGAGCACCAGGCCGCATGGCTGCCGCCCGTGCTGGGCGCGTGGGCCCGGAGACTTCGAGAATGGCGCGGGCTGCGCCGCCGCGTGAAGCGCCTGCAAGCGCTTGTGGACGAACTCAGGGAGCGCGTCGCCGCGCTGGAAAAAACGCCCGCGCGGCATTGCGAGCCACGCTAACGAGGTTTCCGCTGGAGGCCCGGCCGCCGCCAAGGGACCGGGGCCTCCAGCCCCCTTTTTGCGCACAAGGACCCTGCCAATGTCAAACCCATCCTCCGCCGGATTCATCGACGACACCCGCACCTACACCAAGCCCGAATTGTGTTCCATCTTGCAATGCTCGACCAAAACCCTCAACCGGATGCTGTCGGAACTGACGATCGTGCCCGCCTTTGAAGGCACCAGCCACCCGCTCATTTCAGGTCGCGAGTTCAACCGCGCCATTCAAGGGAGGATGAGCCAATGCGCCGCCGACCGCAGGAAATGACCGTCTGGGCCGAGAAACTACCCGACCGCCTGGCCGCCCGCATGGCCGAACTGACGGAAGCCAACCCGTGAAAACGGCGATTTGCCCGCGAACGGCCCGAGCAGCCCGTGGGCCGCGATGTGGCCCGCCGGAGGTCTCGGACATCGACCGGGACTGCCCGCGCTCATTCTGGGCCATCCTGTGCGATCGGTTTGACGCGGCCCGCCAGATGGTGTTGCCGAGCGACCGCCGCAACGAGAATCAGGCCCTCGCGCCGCTGGCTGCGCACGACCGGCAGCACCCCGACGCGATCCGACAAGCGACTGGCGACCGGGAACTGCCGCACGTCGGCCCGCCGCACCCATTCCTCGCGCGACCACGTCTTGCGTACCGCCCGCGCCCGCCGTTTGATCTGTCGCGGGGAAGGGAGCGTGGCGAGCAACGCCCGCCCCTTGCGCTCGCACTCGCGTGAACACCACGTGTGTTCGATCCACGGAACGCCGGTCCCGCACAGCGCGCAGACCGGCCGCCCGTCCACGTCCACGCACGCCACCACATCCGCGTTGAACTCCACGCCCGCCCTACTCCACGATCAGGCCCGTCATGGTCGGAGCCCGTTGCGCGGATTGTACCCATGCGCGCCGCGCCGTCGAGACGCGGAAACGTAGGCGATGGTTATCTTCTACCCGCCGGCAAAGAGCGCGGCGCAACGATAGAAAGGCCCGGTCTCAATAAGCCCTCGCGAAAAAACAGAAAATCGCCAGTCTCAATAAGCGGGTGTACCTTACACCCGCGAGTGGCGATTTATGAGGTTTTACCGGGTGTAAGAGGCGAGAGACGCAAAGACCACAAAATGCGAAAAACACCTTGTTTTTCCGCTGTTTCTTGCGTTTCGCGCGTGACCTCACTTTTCGCTTTCAAGACTGCCGCCTTAGACCACTCGGCCACCCATCCAAGATA
>JAKLIL010000230.1 GCA_022709625.1 Verrucomicrobiota bacterium | reverse complement strand
GAAGATCTGCTGCTTGTTGCAGTCGTTGCCCGTCACGTCGCCCGCGCTGCAGACCACCGCCACTTCGCCGTCGCAGTTGTCCGTCGCCTTCAGCGTGTCCACGCAGCTCGGCGGCGTCGGGTTGCACCCCAGGTCCCCGCCCGCCGGCAGTTCCGGCAGCACCGGCGCCGTCAGGTCCGTCTTCCACGTGTAGGTCACATCCACCGGGGTGGCTGCGTTGCCACAATCGTCGGCTGCGCTGTACGTAAAGGTCTGGCTCTTGTAGCAATCGCCCGTAATGGCACCGGGGGTGCAAACCACATCGACGTCCGGATCGCAATTGTCGGTCGCTTTCAGACCCGTCGCGCAGGTTGGAGGAGTCGGATTGCAACCGAGGTCGCCGCCCGTCGGCAACGGCGGCAACACCGGCGGCGTGGTATCGCGCACCGTGATTTTCTGGCTGCAGGTGGCCGTGTAGCCGCAGGAATCGATCAAAGTCCACGTGCGGGTGATCACGTAAGCTTGAGGACAAGTGCCGGTGGTGGTCACATCCTGATGGGTAAGGGAAGCGATATCGCAACAGCCGTTCACGGTCGGCGCGACCGGTGCCGGTACTTTGTCGCATTCCACGGTGATGTCGTCCGGACACACGAGCGTCGCCGGGCAGCGGATGCCGGCGTCCCGGGTAATGTCGTTGGCACCCGGAACCAGCACGAAGGGGGTGGTAAAACCGGTCGCGGGATTGGCGTCGCTGTCCACGGCATCATCGCCGCCCTGGTTGGCCGCCGTGAACTGGTAGCCCGTGGGCAGGTCCGAGAAGCCCACGAAGTACGTGCCGGCCGGAACGTTCGCGAACGAATAGGCGCCAGTTCCAGACGTGGTCGTCGTCGCCACCACGTTGGAGGCCGCGTCGTAAAGCGTCACCGCCATGTCCGCCATGCCCCGTTCGTCGGCATCCTGGATGCCGTTGCCGTTGACGTCTTCCCACACGAAGTCGCCCAGCGCGGCGAGGCAGACCGGATCCACCGCGGAGTCGCACTGCGGCGTTGTTTCGGCGTCGGAGGTCACGCAGGCCCGGTTGGTAATCGCCGCCACTCCGGCCAGATCGGCCGCGGCCTGGACCTGGAACATGGCGGTAAGTTCTTCGCCCGGCAACAGCGTCTGATCGCCATGCAGGGTGGGCGGCGCGGCGCCCGCGAAGGTATTGGTGACGCGCACCGACGTTCCGGTGGTGTACTGGATCTGGATCCAATCGACGCGGAAGAATTCGTCGGCGGCCTTGTAGCCGCTCACGACGCGAAAGCGCAAGCGGGTGTTCGCGCCGGCGAAGGACTTGATGTCGTGGACGTTGGTCGCCGACCGCGAACCGGAGAAGCCGGTGAAGTTGGTCAGCACGGTATACGTGGCGCCGTTATCGGTGGAAACGTCCAAGGCCACGGAATCAATGACTTCCAGGTTGTTGCTGGCTTCGTAGCGGTAGGTCAGCACCGCGGAATTGACGTCGGCCAGATTGGCGGCCCGGTAGATGGCGGGCTGGACCGAATTGGTATTGGCGATGCGCAGCCGGCCGTTCGCGATCTGGATGGAACCGGCGGTAGGCGACGTGGTGCCATCGCTTATCTCGGTCCAGTTCCCGAGCCAACTCGCGGTTCCTGTATTTAAGGAATAGCTGGCCGAAGCAAAGTCGTCCCGCACCGTGTTCGTGTAGAGATTGCCGGTTTCCACAGGCGCGGTGATGAACGTGCTGCCCGGCACGTAGGCGACATGGGCCGGCAGAACATCGGTCAAGGTCACCCCGGTCTGCTGCACGGCGCTGGTGTTGGCCACGTTCACGGTGTAGGTAATGATCTGGCCGTTGGCCACGCAGTCGGCGTCGGAGTTCTTCTCGATGGTCAAGCCCGGCACGTAGACCACGGTGGTCACTTCGGCGACCAGGACGATGGTGGACACGTCATCGTAAACCGTGGCCCGGTTCGTGAACGTGTCGTTGGGATAAAGGTAGGGATCGTCGACGCTGGCCTCGAACGTGACGTAGCGGGCGGTCTGGGGTTCCAGCGTGCCGAGGACAAAGCCCCCTTCGTCCAGCGGATACGCCGTGGCGCCGTCGTCGGGGATCACGACCGCGCCGTCCAGCCGGGTGGTATCCGGCACGTAGGCCACTTCCACCGGCAGATCGTCCTCGACCGTCACGCTGCCCGACACCGACAAGGTCGGATTGGTCACGATGATCGTGTACCGGATGGTTTCGCCGGGATTAAGCTGGCCGTCGGCATTAGCATCGCCGCCGGGGGCCATGGCCACGGTTTTTTCCGCGCCGATGGAAGGCAGGGGCAGGCAGGTGGTGCCGATGTCCAGGGAAGGCTCGGCTCCCGGCGCAATGAGGGGATCTTCGCCCCAGGCGCCCGCCAGCAGGGTGCCGTCGCAGGTAAAGACCCGCATGCCGGTCTGGTCGCCGTCGGGATCGTAGATCTTCGCGGACTGGAGGAAGCCGACGTTCGTGGCGAAATTGTAGGTGCCGCAGCCGTTGGTGAGCGGTCCGCCGTCGCCGTTGTAGTCCACGTAGATGGTGGTCGGTTTCGTCGCCGTCACCCACACGGGGCTCACGTTGGCGGTCGGAGACTCAGTGGAATAGGGATCCCGGCCAGGCGCCCAGCCGACGAGGAAGATCGTGGACAGTTCCGGTTCCGGCACCAGGCTGAAGCCCCAGTCCCACGTCGTGGGCGAAGTGGCATCGGCATCGACGACGCCCAGGCCGTAGAAGGGCTTCCCGTTGCTGTAGCGTTGCGCGTAGTTGAGCAACGAATTCGTCTGGATGATGAAGCTGTTGGCGGCAATGACCTTGTTCTCCGTGAAGATCTCCTCGCCGTCGGAGTACTCCACGACCACGGTGATGGCCGTCGAGTTGGGATTGTACAGGACGACGTCGGCCCGGGCGTCGGACTTGGTCGTGCCCACGGGGTTGTAGTAATCGCTGCCCCATTGCTCGACCGGGGCGATGGTGTACCAATTGTAGCAATAGTTGGAATTGCGGATGCCGGCGCTCATGTGCACCTGAACCGGCGCCGTCGAAGTGACCATGCTGCCGGCCTGGACGCCGTTGGTGATGTTCAGGGTTTGCCCCTCGTTCAACGTGTTCGTCCGCTCGAACGTGCCGTTGCGGTCCAGATCCACCCGCACGACGGTGCCGTTGGTCATGGCCATGATGCTGATGCCGGTGATGTCGAACACGTCGCCGGCCATCACCACGTTTTCGCCGGCGGGCATGATGTACTTCTTGCCCCATTGGCCCGTGTCCGCTACTTCAACCGAACCGGCCAGCAGGGTCGCCGGCCCGGTATCCCAGCCGGACCGGGTCACCGCCACCGGCCGCGTCACCCCGATCTTGTCCCGGCCGTCCCGGAAGAAGTTCGCCTGCACGCGCGGAATCGGAATCTGCTGGACGGAGAACACGACCTGGCCGCGGGCGATGCGATCGTCCGCCGCCGACGCGCAGGTTACCGGGTTGGTGCCTTTGGGCGGGCAGCCGTTGGCCGTATCGAGGTCGCCCCAGACTTCGGTGGTGCTCTGCGTGGGACTGGACAAATCCGCTTCGTAGCCGTCCTCCCAGTGGTCGTAGTAGATCACCGTATTGCTGGCGAAGCAGGAAATGGAAACCACGCTGACGTTCCGGTTGTGCGTGGCCCCCGCGTTGATGGTGTCGAAGAACGCCTGGGCGCCATCTTCGTCAAATGGCAGGTAGTAGGTCTGAATGACGCTTCTCTGCAGGACCACTTCGAGGTTCTGGGTGCCGGAGGTCAAGCCGGCCGCCGCCGCAGTCAAGACATGGGTGCCCAGCGTCGCGGA
>JAKLIL010000023.1 GCA_022709625.1 Verrucomicrobiota bacterium | reverse complement strand
TGGCCCGGGGCGCCTGGGTGCTGTGCGACCGTTTCGCCGATTCGACCACGGCTTACCAGGGGTTCGGCCGGGGATTTTCGGTGGAGTTGATGGAAACCGTCAACCGGTTTGCCATCGGCGCCGCCGGCCCGGACATGACGATCCTGCTGGACGTCAATGTGAGCCTCGGCATGCAGCGCTGCGCCAAACGGCAGGCCGGCAGCAAAGGCCCGCCCGACCGGATCGAAAACGAGGCCCTGGCGTTTCACGAGCAGGTGCGCCAGGGCTATTTGGAATTGGCGCGGCGCCATCCCGGGCGCTTCCGCAAGGTGGATGCCATGCGGCCCGCGGAACTCGTGGCCGTCGACGTGTGGACCCTGGTGGCAGATGCCTTCTTCGGCCAAGGTTGAGCGGAAGCTCGAGGATTTTCGCCGGGCGTTCGCCGCCGGGCGGCTGCCGCATGCGGTGCTGGTGACAGGGCATCCGCGCGGCGCCGGCGGGGAATTCGCCGAAGGGCTGCTGGCCTTGCCGTTCGGCATGCGGGACTCCGGCCGGCTGCGGCAGCACGTCGACGTGCGCTGGATCGAGCCGGAAAGCAAGTCGCGCCAGATCAAGGTGGATGTGGTGCGGGAGTTGATCCAGTTCGTCGCGCTCACGTCCTACGAAGGCGGCTGGAAAGCGGGGGTCGTCCTGTTCGCGGATCGGCTGAACGACAATGCCCAAAGCGCGTTGCTCAAAACGCTGGAAGAACCGCCACCCAACAGCCTGCTGATTCTGGTGACGGATTCGCCGGCGTCGCTGCATGCGACCATCCGTTCGCGGGCGCAAACCGCGGACGTGTCGGAAAACGCGCGGCGGGAAGACACCCCATGGCTGCCGGCCGTGATGGAACTGCTGCGGAATCCCCCGGCCCGCCAGGCCTGCGAAATGATGGCTTGGACGGACCGGTTGACGGCGCCCTTGCGCGCGCTGGAATCCTTGGCCGAGGCCGAAGAAACCTTGCGGCAAGAGTCGTTGGCCAAGGCCCGCGGAGGCGAGGAAGCCGAACTGGAAACGGCGAGCAAGGAATTGGTGGTCGCCCGCGTCGCGACGCGGGTCAAGGAAATGCGGGAAGAAATCCTGCGGACGATCCAATTCTGGCAGCGGGACGTGCTGGCCCGGGTGCGGGATGCGGAGGCGGCGCCGGTTTATTTTCCGGACGATGCCCAAGCCATTGCCGCGCAGGCCGCCGGTCTCTCGTTTGCTGACGCCTTGGCGCGGGTGGCGGTCGTGGACGAAGTGCGCGAACTGCTCGAACACAACGTGCGCGAGTCGTCCGCGCTGGTACGGCTGGCCAGAGCGCTTTCCCGGGCCGAACCCTCCTAGAACCCGGCGGGGGGGAGCAGGGGGCTTCGGCTGGGCGCAAGCGCCTGGCCGCGGAAATCCCGCCGAAGTTGCATTGGGTCGGCACGCTTTGCTACTCTTCAATAAATATGGCAGGAAAAAAAGGCAGAGCGGGAAACGGGCGGCGCGAAGCCGTCGGGATCTTGGCGCAGGCAGGCTGGGTGCTGCTGCTGCTGGCCTTGTCCTCCTCCAACTGGAAGGACATATCGCTGGAATACAGTCCCGTCAATTCCCCGACGGTGAATTACGTCGGGCCGGTTGGGGCCTGGGCGGCCTGGGGCGTGTTCAAGGTCTTCGGGTTGGTCGGTTTTCTTTTCCCGCTGGTTTTGGCGGTCTGGGGCCTGTTGCTGATCATGCAGCCGGGGGAGCGGGTCTGGCCGCGGGTGCTGTGGATGTTGGCCATCCTGTCGGGCTTGGGCGTGCTGGCGGACATCCAGGCAGCCTTCTGGAACGACGTGGCGCCCGAGCGGCTCAACCTGACCCAGATGCCGGGGGGCATGATCGGCTACTTCCTGGGCCGCCGGCTGCTGGTGAACTATCTGGGCATCGTCGGCGCCGCCATCATCAGCACGGGCGTGATCGTCGGCGGCCTGTTCTTCGTCTCGCAAACGCATCCGGCCGAATTGTGGCGCGCCTTGGCGGGCCTCTGGGCCCGCTGGCAGGAACGCCGCGAAGCGCGCGCCGCCGGCCGGCGGACGGTGCAGGAACAGAAGGAACGCGAGGCGCGGCTGCTGGAACGCGAACGCGAAAAACTCGAACGGGAACTGGCCAAGGAACGGCAGCGCCAGGAGAAGGAAGACCGCCGGCTCCGCAAGGAATGCGAACAACAGGAACGCGAAGACGCGCGCCGCCGCGAGGCGGAGGAACTGCGCCGGAAGGCCGCGGCTTCGGCGGCGGCCCGGGAACGGGAAGAAGAAGAGCGCAAACAGGCCTTTCTGCAGCGCCTGCAGGAGCAGAAACGGGCCGAAGACGAAAAGAAGGCGGCGGAAGAACGCGCGGCGAAAAAGGCCCGGCTGGCGGCGGACCGCAACGCCAAGGCCGCCGGCACGGAACCCGACCAGCCGGAAATGAAGTGGGTCTTGCCGCCCATGGCGCTGCTGCAACCGGTTCCCGCCGGGGCCGGGGCGCGTGCCGGGGCCGACGAACTCGAGAAGACCATTCGGATCATCCGCGGGACGCTGGCCGAATTCGGCATCGAAGCGGAAGTCACGCACGTCGAGCAGGGGCCCGTGGTGACGCGCTACGAGCTTCTCCCGGCGGCGGGCGTGAAGGTGGAGCGGATCGGGAATTTGCAGAACAACATCACCCTGGCCCTCAAGGCGGACAGCATCCGGGTGCAGGCGCCCATTCCGGGCAAGGGCGTGGTCGGCATCGAAGTGCCCAACCGCAATTCGGCGCCCGTGGTCTTGCGCCAAATCCTCGAAAGCGCGGCCTGGACGATGTCCCGGGCCGCGCTGCCGCTGGTGCTGGGCCAGGACGTGGGCGGCCACGTGCTGATGGCGGACTTGGCTGCGCTGCCGCACATGTTGATCGCGGGGGCCACGGGCCAGGGCAAGACGGTGTGCATGAATTCGATCCTGGCCGGCTTGCTGATGACGCGCACGCCGGACGAACTGCGCCTGATCCTCATCGATCCGAAGATCGTCGAATTCTCGGGCTACAACGATCTGCCGCACCTGCTGGTGCCCGTGATCACAGAACCCAAGAAGGTGGTCAGTGGCCTGCGGTGGGCCATTCTCGAAATGGAGGCGCGCTTCAAGATGTTCCACCGGGCGAAGGTGCGCGACATCCGCAGCTTCAACCAGCGGCCCCAAACCGAACAGGCCGGCTTGTTCGACGGCGTGCCGGTCCCCGGCGCCGCGCCGGCCGAAGCGCCTGCCGCCGCCCCCGCCGCCGGCGGCGAGGAAGAGGCGGCGGAGCCTCCGCTGCCCGCCCGCTTGCCGTACATCGTGATCATCATCGACGAACTGGCGGATTTGATGCTGATGGCGCAGCAGGAAATCGAGCCGCAAATCCAGAAGCTGACCCAGTTGGCGCGCGCCACGGGCATCCACATGATCATTGCCACCCAGCGCCCGACCGTCGACATCATAACCGGCACGATCAAATCGAACATCCCGGGCCGCGTGGCCTTCAAGGTGGCCCAGAAAAACGACAGCCGGGTGATCATCGACCAGGAAGGGGCGGACAAGCTGGTGGGCAAGGGCGACATGCTGGTGCTGACGGCCGCCAACAAGCTGGTGCGGGCGCAAGGGGCCTGGACCAAGGACGAGGAAATCCAGACGATCGCCGACCACTGGAAGCGGCAGGCCAAGCCGCGCTACGAAAGCGCGCTGCAGGCCAAAATCGACGGCAAGGGAACGGAATTGCCCGAAGCGCCCGAGGAAGACGAGGAACTTCTCCAGCAGGCGATCGAAGTGATCCGCCAAACCCGGCGGGCGAGCACGTCGTCCATCCAGCGCCGGCTGCGGATCGGGTATACCCGCGCCGCGCGCCTGATCGACATTCTCGAGGAAAAAGGCATGGTCGGGCCGCCGCGGGGTTCGGAAGCGCGGGAAATCCTGTTCGATCTCGATGGATTCGGTGCGCCGGACGCCGGCAACGGCGGCGCGGAGCCGCCGCCATAGGACCACGACGCCATGAGCGGCATGGGCAGCCAATTGCGGGAAGCGCGCGAACGCCGCCGGGTCACGGTGGCGGAAGCGGCGTCCGCCACCCACCTGAAACCGCTGGTGGTCGACGCGATGGAACGCGACGATTTCGCCAAGTTGATCGCGCCGCCCTATGCGCGGGGATTTTACCGCCTGTATTGCGAATACCTCGGATTGGATTGTGAGCCGTTCGTCGAAGCCTATCTGCAGGCCGTGGGTGGAGCCGAGGACAAGGCCGAACTGATTCGCAATCCGAACCAGAAACCCGGTTTGTTTTCCGGCCTGCAGCGCAAGATGAAGGAACGGCAGGACCGCAAGGAAATCCAGCGCAAAGCGAAGGAAATCGCCGATGCCCGGAAAAAAGCCCGGGAGATGGGCCCGCGCTACGAGCCCGTGTCCGCCGCGGAAGACAAGCCGGCCGAGGCGGAACCCCCGCCGTCGGCGAGTTCCGCCTGGAACCTGCCGATCGATGCGCCGGCGGCCAGCCAAACGGAATTGCCGCTGGCCATGCCGTCCGACGACGAACCGGCCGCGGACGAGCCAACGCCGGTGGCGGAACCCGGGCCGATCGCGGATGAGGCGGTCCCGACGCCGGAACCCGAAGCGCCGGCGCCCACGCCGCTGTTATCGCCCATGCCGAAAGAAGAACCGGCCGGGAACGCGTTGCGGGCGCGCGGCGGCGGCAAAAAGAAGGCGCCCCTGACGGCGCGCGAAGAGGCCGAAGAACGGGCGCGGATGGCCGAGGAACGGCGTCGCCAGCTCGAAACGGCCTTGAAGCAGTCCGAGGAGGACGTGCGGCGCGCCCACGAAGAGGCCGAACGCCGCGCCCGCGAAGAAGTCGAGCGCCGGGCCCAGGAGGCCGAGCAAAACCGCCGGCAACTCGAAAAGGAACTTAAAAAACGGGCTGCCGCCGAGCAAAAGGCGCGCGAAGAAGCGGATCGCCGCCTCCAGGAGGAAGCGGAAAAACGGGCGCAGGAAGAAGCCGCCCTGCGGGAACGGGAAGAGGCCGAGCGCCAGGCGCGCCTGGAAGCCGAGCGGCGAATCGCGGAGATCGAAAGCCGCCGCCGCGAGTTGGAAGAGGAATTGCGGCGCCGGGAAGCGGCCGCGGAGCAGGAGCGCGAGGCGCTCGAAAAACTGTGGCGGGAAGAAGCCGACAAGCGCGCGCGGGAAGAAGCCGCCCTGAAAGCCCGCGAGGAAACCGAACGCAAGGCGCGGGAAGCGGCCGAATACCAGGTACGGGAAACGGAAGAGCGGCGGCGGCAGCTGGAAGAGGAATTGCGCCAGTTCGAGGAGAATGCGCGGCGCGTCCGGGAAGCGGCCGAACAACGCGCTCGCGAAGACGCCGAGGCGCGGGCCAAGGAAGAAGAGGCCCGGCGCGTCCGCGAAGCGGCGGAACGTGCGGCGCGCGAAACGGCGGAACGCCAGGTCCAGGAAACCGAAAGCCGCCGCCGGCAGCTCGAAGAGGAACTGCGGCGCCGGGAGGAAGACGCCCGCTTGGCCCGCGCGGAAGCCGAACGCAAGGCGCGGGCCGATGCCCAACTCCGTGCCCAGGAGAAAGCCGAGCAGGAAGCCCGGGAAGAGGCGGAGCGGCAGGCGCGTCTGGCCGTGGAACGGCAAGTCCGCGAGACGGAAGAGCGGCGGCGCCAGCTGGAAGACGAATTGCGCCGGCGCGAAGAGGAAACCCGCCTGGCCCGTGAAGAAGCCGAACGCCAGGCGCAGCTCGAGGCGCAGCACCGGGCGCAGGTGGAAGCCGAACTCCAGGCGCGCGAGGAAGCCGAGCGCCAAGCCCGCTTGGCCGTGGAACGGCAGGTTCGGGAAACCGAGGAGCGCCGGCAGCAACTGGAAGACGAATTGCGCCGCCGCGAGCAGGAAGCCCTCGCCGCGCAGGAGGAAGCGGAACGCCGCGCCCGCGAAGAGGCGGCGCAGCGCGCCCGGATCGAAGCCGAACTCCAGGCGCGCGGGGAAGCCGAACGCCAAGCGCGCGAAGAGGCGGAACGCCAGGTCCGGGAAACCGAAGAGCGTCGCGTGCAACTGGAGGCGGAACTCCGGCGCCAAGAGGAAGAAGCCCGTCTCGCCCAGGAGGAAGCCGAGCAGCGGATCCAGGAAGAAACCGAACGCCGCGCCCAATTGGAGGCGGAACACGCCGTCCGCGAAGAAGCGGAGCGGCAAGCCCGCGAGGCGGCGGAACGCCAGGCCGCCGAAATCGAGGCGCGCCGCCTGCAACTGGAAGCCGAATTGGACCGCAAGGAAGCGGAGGCCCGGCAGGAGCGCGAATCGCTGCAGCAGTTGCTGGCAGACGCCGCGGCGCGCCGCGCCCAGATGGAGGCCGAACACTGCGCGCATGCCGAGGCCGAACATCTGGCCAGGGAAGAGGCCGAACAGCAGGTCCGCGAGGCCCAGGAGCGCCAGCGCCAGTTGGCCGAGGAGTTCCAGCGGCGGGAACGGGAAGTCCAAATCGCCCGCGAAGAAGCCGTGCGCCTGCACGAAGAGTCCAACCGCCAAACCCGCGAAGCGGCCGAGCACAAAGTGCGCGAAGCGGAAGACCGGCGGCGGCTGCTCGAAGAGGAATTGATCCGCCGGGAAGACGAGGCGCGGTTGGCGCGCGAAGAAGCCGAGACCAAGGCGCAAGTCGAAGCCGCGCGGCGCGCGCAGGTGGAGGCGGAATGGCAGGCCCGGGAAGAAGCCGAACGGCACGCCCGCGAAGACGTGGAGCGGCAGGTCCAGGAGGCCGGCATCCGCTTGCAGGCCTTGGAGGAGGAACTGGCCCGGCGCGAAACGGATGCCCGCCAGGCCCGCGAAGATGCCGAGCGCCAGGCCCGCGAAGAAGCCGAACGCCGCGCCCAGGTTGAGGCGGAATGGCGCGCCCGGGAAGAAGCCGAACGCGCGGCGCGCGAAGAAACCGAGCGCAAGGCCCAATTGACGGTGGCCAAGCTGCGCGATCTGGAGGAGGAATTGATGCGCCGCGAGGCGGATGCCCGCGCCGCCCGCGAGGAACTGGAGCGCCGCATCCAGGAAGAAGCCGAACAGCGCATCCGGACCGAGCGGGAACTTCAGGATTTGGAGGAAACGGCCCGCCAGGCGCAGGCCGATTACGAGGCCGGCGCGGAGCAAGCCGCCGGCAAGTTGCGGGAACTCGAAGCCGAATTGGCCCGCCGCGAAACCGCGGCGCGCGAAGCCCGCGCCGAGGCGGAACGCGCGGCGCAAGCCGAGGCCGCGGAACGCGCCCGCAGCGAAGCCGAGCTTCAGGCCCGCGGCGACGCCGAACGCGCGGCCCGCGAACAGGCCGAGCTGAAAGTGCGCGTGTCCGAAGAACGCTTGCGCGAGCTGGAAGCCGAATTGGAACGCCGCGAGGAAGCCGCCCGCCAGGCGCGCGCGGAGGCGGAACGCCAGGCGCAGGCGGAAGCGGACCGGCGCGGCCAACTCGAAGCGGAACAGCAGCGCCGGGCGGAAGCCGAACGGGAGGCCCGGGCCGCGGCGGAACGCCAAGTGCAGGAGACCGAAGAGCGGCGCCGGCAATTGGAAGAACTCTTGCGGGAGAAGGAACGCGAAGTCGTCTTGGCCCGCGAAGCGGCCGACGCCCAAGCGGCGGAACACGCCGCCGAACGGGCCCGCCTGGACGCCGATCACCGTTCGCGCGCCGCCGCGGAAAACCAGGCCCGGGCCGAAATCGAAGCGAAGATGCAGGAAGCGGAGTCCCGCATCGTCCAGTTGGCCGGCGAATTGCGCCAACGGGAGGCGGAAGCCCGCCAGGCCATGGAACAGGTCGAACTGCGCGTGGTGGCCGACCGCGAAACGCAAGCCCGGGAAACCGCGGACCGCCAGGCACGCGAACAAGCGTTGCTGGCCGAACGCGAGGCCGCCGAGATCCGTTTTCGCGCGGAAGAGAACCGGCGGGTGGGGTTGGAGGAGGAATTGCGCCATCGCGAGGCGGAGGCGCAGCGCGTACGGGAAGAGGCGGAGCGCTTGATCCAGGCCGAGGTGCGCCGCCGGGCGGAAGCCGAGGCGGAATTGCACGCCCGCGCCGAGGCCGAGGCCAAGGTGCGCGAAGAAGCCGAACGCAAGGTCCAGAAAGCTGAAGAGCGCCGCCGGCAAATGGAAGAGGCCCTGCGGGAAAAGGAACGGGAAGCGGCTTTGGCGCGCGAGGAGGCCGAGCGCCGCCTGCAGGCGGCCGAGGAGCGCCGCACCCAAGAAGCCGCCGAGCAGCGTTCCCGCGAAGAAGCCGTGCGCCGGCAGCATGCCGAGGAACTCGATCGCGCCCGGGCGGAGGCCGCGCTTCGGGCCCGCGCCGAGGCCGAAGAACGGGCGGCGGCGGAATACGCCCGGCGCGAAGAAGAACGCGTTGCCATGCACAAGCTCGAAGCGGCGGAGATTCAACGTCGCGAAGAGTTGGCCCGCCAGGAAAGGGAATACCGCGGCCAACTCGAGTTGGCGCTGGTTGCACCCCCGGTGCCGGCGGCCCCGGTTTCGCTTGTGGCTGCCGCTGCCGCCGTGGTTGCCGGGCAGGAACGGCCGGCTCCGGCGTCGCCCGCGCCAACGGCGGTACCCGAGCGTCCCGCGGCGGCGTCGCCGCCCAGCTCCGGCGAAAGTCGTCCCCGCCGCATGGCCAAGCCGGCCGTGAAACCGACGCCATCGACTCCGCCGCGCTCTGCGCCGCCGGCTCCACCGCCGTCCGCGCCAAGACCGCCGCGCCAGCCGTGGCGCCCGCGCTTGGCCGCCGGCTTCGGGAAGATCCGGCAGGCGATTGCCGCCGTACCTTGGCAAGTCTGGCGCACGTTGTTTGGCATCGCCGTGCTGGCGGTCCTTTGGGTCTGGATTGCCCGGGCCTGCGCAGACTCCCGCACGCGGGCCGCCGCCGCGCCGGCCGCGGCCAAACCGTTGACTGCGGATTGCCGTCCCGCTCCCGAGCCCTATCTGGATTGAGCGCCCATGAATCTGCCCAACACGTTGACCGTCAGCCGCCTGATCGCGGCGGTCGTCGTCATGCTGGCCATGGCGTTGCCGATTCCGTTTTCGTCGACGGTGGCGTTTCTGGTGTTCGTGGTGGCCAGCATCACGGACTATTGGGACGGCAAGCTGGCTCGGACCCAGTACGGCGTCACCGCCTTCGGCAAGCTGATGGATCCGCTGGCCGACAAGGTTCTGGTCTGCGCGGCGCTGGTGAGTTTCGTGGGCATTCGCCTGCAGTACGAACCCCGCTATTCGCTGGTGCCGGCCTGGGTGGTCGTGGTGATCATCGCCCGCGAATTCGCCGTGACCGGTCTGCGCCTGCTCGTGGCCACGCGCGACGAACGGCGCATCATCAGCGCCGGGAACTGGGGCAAGCTCAAAACGGTTTGGCAAATGATCGCCATCATCGCGACGTTCCTGTTGCTGGCGGCGCGGGAGGATTTCCTGCCCATGCTCGATTTGTCCGCCTGGTTCTTCCAGAAATACGATGCCGCTTTCGTCATCACCTCGTGGGTGTTGTCCACGCTGGTCGTAGTCGTGACCCTGATCTCGGGCTGGAAGTATTTCGTCGACCACTGGGATCTGGTAAGGGCCGAAATGTAGCGCGGGCCACCGGTCCGCCGAACAGGGAGAAACGCAATGAAGATGATTCTGCCGGGAATGTTGGTGACATGCGGCACGCTGGCCGGAAACGCCGCGGCCCAAACGGGTCCGGCGGCGGCGGCCATCCCGCCGGCCGAAATGCTGACCTTGGGGCAATTGGTCGAGATGGGCGGCTGGCTGATGTACGTGCTCGGGGCGCTGTCGATCCTGGGGCTGGCGCTGATTTTGTACTACGCCTTGGTTCTGCGGTTGCGCGCCGTGGCGCCGCCCGCCCAAGCCCTGCGCCTGCGCGAACTGCTTAAGGAACGGCGGGCCCGCGACGCGCGCGAACTCTGCGCCCAACAGCCCACGGCCTTGGCCGCGGTGGCGGCCTCCGGGCTGGATTTCCTCAAGGAAAACCCCGCCGCCAAGCCGGGCATGCTCAAGGAAATCATGGAAAGCGAAGGCGCGCGCCAGGCAGGGCGGATGCAGAACATGATCCACTATCTGCTGGACCTCTCGGCCGTGGCGCCGATGGTGGGCCTGCTGGGCACGGTCATCGGAATGCTCAAGGCCTTCAACAGCGTGGCGTTCGATCTGGCGAAGGCGCGGCCGATGGAACTGGCGGGCGGCGTGGCCCAGGCCTTGATCACGACCATCGCGGGCTTGATCGTGGCCATTCCGGCCATGATGGCGTATTCCTGGTTCCGCGGCCGCGTCATCAAGCTGACGGGCCGGCTGGAGGAAGTCGCCACCGATTTGCTGGCCATCCTGGAAAACCAAGGGGCTTAGATGAACTTCCAGAAGAAGAAGCTGTTCCCCGAAAATCCCGGCGTGCCCTTGACGCCGATGATCGACGTGGTGTTCCTGCTGCTGTGCTTCTTCGTCACCAGCCAGATTTTCGCACAATGGGAGACGGAAATCGACGTGGCCCTGCCGACGGCCGCCACCGGCGGTACGCCGCAGCGGCTGCCGGGCGAGGTCATCGTCAACGTGCGGGCGGACGGAGCGACGGTGGTGAACGGGCAAACCCTGGACGACGACCAGCTAAAGGCCATGATGGACCGCCTCGTGCAACTGTTTCCCGGCCAGCCCGTCCTGCTGCGCGCGGACAAGGCGACGGCCTACGAGCACGTGGTGCGGGTGCTGGACACCTGCCGGCAGGCCGACGTTTGGAACATTTCGTTCGCCACGCTGGCGCCGGGCCCGTGAGGATGCGCGCGCGGATCTGGTGGCTGCTTTGGCTGGCGCTGGGCGTGCCGGCCTGGGGGCTCACCGCCGACGAGCAAATGCGCTTTGCCGACGGCATCTATCTGCGCGGCTTGTACGAAACGGCGGTGGGGGAATACCTGGTTCTGCTGCGGGATTATCCCGACAGCGCGCATGTTGCGGCGGCGCTCTACCGCGCCGGCGAATGCTACCGGCAAATGGGCAACCAAACCGGATCCGAGCGTTTCTACAAGCGCGTGGCGACGGAACATCCCCACAGCGAACAAGCGCCCCGCGCCCAACTCCGCCGCGCGGAAGCGGCCATCGCCGACAGCCGTTTCGCGGAGGCCCTGCCGTTGCTGCAGGAAATCCTGCAGGCCGCTCCGGCGGCGGAAACCGCGGCCGCCGCGACCTACTACCAGGCCTTTGCCCAGTGGAAATCCGGCGACCGGCGTACCGCCGCCGCGACCTACGCGCGGCTTCTTGGCGACCACAAGCAATCGCCTTATGCGGCCCATGCCGCGCTCGATCTCGCCGCGTTGAGTGCCGGGCAAAAAGGCGCCGAAGCCCACATGGCGGGCTGGTTCGAACTGGCGGTGGCCGCCGCCGCTACTCCCGCGGTCAAGGCCGAAGCGCTGTTCCGGTGGGGCGATTGGGCCTATCGCCAGGGGCGCTATCAAGCCGCCGCCGACGTTTTGCAGACGTTGCTGGTCGAACTGCCCGAGGAACCCCGGGCCCGCGATGCGCTGCGGGCGGCGGGTTGGAGCCTCTACTTTCTCGACCGGATCCCGGAAGCGCTGGCCTTGGCCGATAAGCAACTGGCCGCCGCCGCCGATGCCGAAGCCGCCGCTGCAGCTCTCTACCTGCGGGCCAATTGCCTGCGGAAAATGAACCGCGACGGGGAAGCCTTGGGCGATTACGAGCGGGTGGCGCTGGAGTATCCCGGCACGGCGTTCGCCGGCCGGGCGGGGTACGAAATCATGGCCACGCATTTCAAGCGCAAGGAGTGGGCCCAGGCCTTGGTCGCCGCCCCGGCC
>JAKLIL010000229.1 GCA_022709625.1 Verrucomicrobiota bacterium | reverse complement strand
CGATCCAGGGCGCATCGAGCGTGCCGATGTTCAGTACGAGCGTTTTGGCCAGGGCCACCATTTCTTCGACTTCTTCCGCGGCGTGGGCCATGACCGGCGCCGCCCCGGACGCCAACAGCACGTTCGCCGTAAAATTCATCGCCACGAAATTGGTGATGTTGTGGACGAGCGGCTGGGCCGCGCGAACGGCGGCCAGATTGTCGGCTGCCCAGCGGGCCCAATCAAGTTTTGAATTCATCGGGGGTTCTCCTTCCGGACATCGCCAAATATACGAGGGCTGCGGCCAGCAGGGAAGGCAGCGACGATCCGCCCGCGAAATCCGCCGTTGCGCAGAGCCGATACAGGCCGAATCCCAACGCCCACGCCGCCAGAGCCCGGACGTTCACGCCGGCGACATACCAGTAGCACCCGCGGCGATACAGATCCTCCGCCTGGTACCGGCCGCCTTTCAGCAGGAGATAGTCCGCCAATACCACGCCGAACAACGGGCAAAAGGCGGAACCGATGAACAGCAGGAACCCCTCGTAGGCCGTAGCGTCCAGACGCAACGCCAACAGCGTGCCGACCGCGCCCGCGATCGCAACGGCCGGCCGCGTGCCGAGTTTGGGAAACAGGCTCTGCGCCGACACCGCGTTGGAATACACGTCGAGAAAAGTCGTAGTCGCGGTGGACAGCAGGACGATCACCACCGCGGGCCAGAGCAACCGATGGGCGCCGAGCAGTTGCATCAACATGGTTTCCGGGGCCGCCGAGCCCGTCGCCAAGGTGGCGACCAGACCCGCTGCGAACATCCACGAGCCGACGAGGAAATATCCCCACCAGGTACCGCGAAGTCCACCGCCGGGCGCACGCGCAAACCGGGCGTAGTCGGACACTAGCGGCAACCATGAAATCGGCATGGCGATCACCAGATCGAGCCCGCGCATGAAGGGCATCGTCGGCGTGCGTGGGGCCGCCCACAGTTCGCGCCACCCGTACGTCGAGACCGCCACGGCCGTGAGGACCAGCGACAAGAGCAGCAGCAGAACCACGCCGATTTTCTGCAGGGGCCGCCAGGCGCGGGGCCCGGCCAGGGCCCACAGCGTTGTCAGCACGCCCAAGCCGATGGTCCAGCCACGAACGCTGGCCGCGCCGCCGGCAAGGCCCGCAGCGGCCTGCCCGCCGATCCACAGCATGACGGCCGTCCAGCCTACCAATTGCACGATGTTGAGGACCGCCGGCAGAATCGAACCGCGATTGCCCAAGGCCCCGCGCGTGCTCACGATCGCCGGAACGCCGTGCCGGCTTCCGATCAGCCCGCCCAGCGCCATTGGCGTGTTGCCGATCACGTGGCCCAATAGAATGATCCCCAATCCCGCCGATAGCCCGAACGGCGCCAGCAGTCCGCCAGCCCAGATTTCCGACAAGGAAATCGCCGCTCCCGCCCACAGCAGGAAAAAATCCCATTCCCTCAGATTTCGCTCGGTGTCGGCCACCGGCCCGCCTATCGACATGTTCGCACTCCTCGTTGCGGACGCCGGGGGCCTGTCGCGGCAAGCAAAAACCGCGGTTCCGTCGAAGAAACCACGGTTCCGATCCAATCGATCCGCTGTCCCTGCGCTGGAATGATCCAACAGGTTCCAAGGGTTATCCCGGGGTACGGGAACTCTCAGCCCTCTCGATCGAGGACACCCCTAGCGACCTTCGTCAACTGTCGGCTCAAAGATACCAGCCGCCAGTGGGCAGTCAAGTGCCCGCGCGGCCCCCCCCTAGGTCGCACGGCGCGGCGCCTTCGGCAGGCGCCTCGGCGGGATATCCCCCGGGGCGTTCTTCAGGTCGGGAACCTGCATCAGCTTGCCGCAGCCGGGACATTCCACGAATTCGCCCAACAGTTCGCGGCCCGCATCGACGTGCTGGCCGCAGGCGGGACAGGCAAACTTCAACCCGATCACGTCCTTGCGTGCGATTCTCCACGGTTTCATGTCGCCAGTTTGCGCCGGCCCGCCCTGGTTGACAAGCCGCGGTATTCCGGTTTTTGCCGGACCCCGCCTTGCCGCGCCTGCGCCCCCGTGTTACATTTTTCCCCATTCCAGATTCCAGAACCCGGAGCCCCCCATGGCAAAATTCAAATACATCGGCCAATCCCTCACCCGCCCCGACGCCATCTCCAAGGCCCTCGGCAAATCCCAATACCTCGACGACCTCCGCCTCCCCGGCCTCCTCCACGCCGCCATCCTCCACCCCGACTTCGCCCACGCCGAAATCCTCTCCATCGACTCTTCCGCCGCCGAAAAAATGCCCGGCGTCGTCAAGGTCGTCACCGCCCGCGACTGCAAGACCCTCTACGGCGACAACATCAGCGACATCTCCCCCATGGCCGTCAAGAAGGTCCGCCACATCGGCGACCACGTCGCCGCTGTCATCGCCGACACCAAGCGCCACGCCGTCGAAGCCCTCAAAGGCATCAAGGTCGAATACAAGCCCCTGCCCGTCTACACCGACGCCCGCGCCGCCCTCGCCAAAGACGCCGTCCTGATCCACGACCACGCCGAAAACTACTGGCACCTCCCCGGCCTCGGCGCCGTCCCCGGCACCAACATCGCCAATACCTACCGCCTCAAGAAAGGCGACGTCCAAAAAGGCTTCGCCGACGCCGACGTGATCGTCGAGGGCGAATTCGTCTATCCCCACGGCTCCTGCGCCGCCATCGAGCCCCACGGCGCCATCGTCCGCTTCAACGAAGACGGCACCATCGACGCCTGGTCCTCCTCCATCTGCCCCTTCATCATCCGCGACGATCTCGCCCACGCCTACCACAAGCCCTCCTCCATGGTCCGCGTGCGCATCCCCGAAATCGGCGGCTGCTTCGGCTACAAGTCCGACATCACCGTCGAGCAGACCGTCGCCTGGATCGCCTCCCACGTCCCCGGCCGCCCCGTCAAGTGGGTCGCCTCCCGCCGCGAAGACTTCACCAGCACCCTCATCGGCCACGGCTTCCGCCACAAGATGAAGATCGGCGCCAAGAAGGACGGCACCCTCGTCGCGATCCAGGCCGACATCCTGCACTCCACCGGCGCCTTCTCCGACACCGGCATCCATGTCTGCAACGCCGCCACGCACAACTGCACCGGCCCCTACGAATTCCCGCACGCCCTGCTCGAATCCAAGTGCGTCTACACCAACACGCCCCCCGTCGGCGCCTTCCGCGGCTACGGCCACCAGGAAGGCCACTTCGCCGTCGAGCGCCTGATGGATATGCTCGCCCGCAAGCTCAAGATGTCCCCCTTCGCCCTCCGCGAGAAAAACTACCTCGGCCCCGGCAAGCAGAACGCCGCCGGCGAGCGCTACTATCCCCAATCCGGCTCCGTCCTCGAATGCCAGGAAAAGGTCCGCGCCGCCATCTTCGCCCGGGAAAAACCCGCCGAAGACGAAAACTACTTCTACGGCCGCGGTTTCGCCGCCCTCATGAAGTCCCCCAAAGGCGCCCCCTTCTCCTCCAAATCCTGCTACCTCAAGATGAACCCCGACGGCTCCGTCGTCGTCAACATGGGCGGCGCCGAAGTCGGCCAGGGCCTCCGCATGGCCGTCCAGCAGATCGCTGGCGAAGCCCTCCAGATCGACCCCGCCAAAATCCGCGTCTACCAGGAAATCGACACCCAGTACTGCCCCTGGGAATGGCAGACCATCGGCTCCATGTTCACCACCCAGGGCGGACGCGCCCTCGTCCGCGCCTGCAACAAAGCCATCGCCATGCTCAAAGAGACCGCCGCCAAGGCCCTCCTCGTGGACGTCGACCACCTCGACTACGACGGCCAGCGCGTCTTCCTCAAGCACGACCCCGACCTCGGCATCCCCATCCAAAAACTCATCCACGGATACATCACCGAAACCGG
>JAKLIL010000228.1 GCA_022709625.1 Verrucomicrobiota bacterium | reverse complement strand
GCGCCACACCTCGTACAGCCACAGCAGCCAGTCGAACAACTTGACGTTCTGGACGGCGGGAATGTTGCGCGTCAGGGTTTGGTAGAAATGATGGTGGGTGTTGACGAAGCCCGGATAGGCCACGCACCAGCGGCCGTCGATCGTGCGCGCGTTCGCAGGCGCCGGCATATCCTTGCCGACGGTCTGGATCTTGCCGTCCGCGACGAGGACGTCCACATCGTGGAGGACGCGGTAGTCGTCGTCCGCCGTGACCAGCGTATGGAGATTGGCGATTATCAGGGCATCCACGGATTAGTCCTCGAAGGTCATCTTCTTGACCTGCACGCCCGGAATCTTCGCCAGGGCGGCGGCCAAGGCGGCGTCCTGGTCCACGACTTCCAGCAGAATGAGGCCGTTGGGCGAACAGAAACCGTCGCCCGCGTCGTGCAGGCCCAGGCGGGTCCGGATGGAACACCCGTAGTCGGACAGGATCTTCTGGACCTTGGCCGTGTACTTGGTGCGCTGGGCCACGTGCACGCCCAGGATCGTTTTCTTCGTTTTCTTCATGGCTGCCTTTCCTCCAAAGCCCGCTGCAATTCCGGCGAGGCGGCGCAGACGATTTCGCGCGCCCAGCGGCCGGCCCGGCCCGGCCGGATGGCCACGGCCGCGCCCGCCGCCTGCGCGATCGCCGCGGCCGCCGCGACGTCCCACAGCCACACGTCCGCTTCCACGTAGGCGTCCAGCCAGCCGCAGGCCACGTAGGCGCCCATCAGCGCGGCGGAACCCAGCATGCGGATCTTCTTGAAATCCTGCACCTGCCGGATGAATTCCCGCAGCGTGTCGGCGCCGAAATCCTGCTGGTGAGGAAATCCGGTGCCCAGCGCCGCCTTGGCGGGTGCGCTCACTCCGGACACCGCGATCGGCCGGCCGTTCCGCTGCGCCCCCTGCCCCACGATGCCCGTGAACAATTCGTCGCGGAAGAAATTGTAGACGGCGCCCAGCACGGGCCGGCCGTCCGCCCACAGGCCCACGGCGGAGCAGCACAGCGGCAGGCCGCGCGAGTAGTTGAATGTGCCGTCGAGCGGATCCACCACCCACATGCAGGCGGTCTCCGCCACGTCCCCGTGTTCGCCGCTTTCCTCCGTCAACACCGGCAGCGGCACGCGTTCCCGCAGGATGTCCAAAATGCATTCTTCCGCCTGTCGATCCGCCTGCAGCTTGATGTCGTGTCCCGTTTCGGACAACACCGCGACGGGTTTCCAGCTCAATTCCAGCAAAAGCCGGCCGGCGGCGGCGACGGCCGCCACCGCCGCGGCCTGCGCGGCGGCCAGATCGATGTCCCGGAGAGTCGCCATGGGAGCCACTCTACCCCCCGCGCGCGACGCGGGTCAAGTTTGGGGCGCGCCCCGCGCCGGTTCCGGCCGCGCCGCGCCCCACCGCCGGAATTTCCGGTACACGCCCCAATGCCAAAAGACCAGCAGCGGCGACAAGGCGACCAGGCACCAAACCAGAGGCCATCCGGTACCGAGCCGTTGGTCGGCGGCAACGGCCAACAGCAGTAAAAGCATTCCGTTGGAAGCGCTCCATGCCAGATCGAAGAGAATGGGGGTCCAACATTGTTCCCCCGGATCGAGCCCGGCCCAGCCGTAGCCCAGCAGTCCCAGCGCCCCGGCCACGCCGCCCCAGCCCGCGAAATTCAGCCACGGAACGCCGTAGTATGGGCCGGGCGAATCCCAACTCCACAGGCCGAGCGCCACGGCCACCGGATCCAGCGCCAAATCGCATGCCGCCACGCCCCAGGCGAGGCAAGCCGACTTGAGCGCGATCCGGCGCCAGTCGCGCCGCCCGTCCGCGCGCCGGATGGCGAAGCCCCGCAATAGGATGACCGCGATGCCCGCCAACACGTACCACGACATCGGAATGAACAGCGGCACGCCGCCGGGCAGCAACGGACGCACGCCCGGATGGTAGCGGTAGGTGCCGCCAAAGAGCCAAGGAACATGCAGCCCGATGGCTTCCGCCAACCAGGAAATCGCGAATGCCGCCGCGAGAAAACGGATGCTGGCCCGCCACCCCGCGAGATGGCTCAGCACATAGAGGGTCGCGGCGGCAAAGACGGCCGCACCGGCCAGCAACCGCCAGCCGTCCTGTTGCCAAACCACCGGCGCCGAGGAAACAAACGCCGCCCCCGCCCAGCCAACCAACGCGGCCATTCCCGGAAAGGCAACGGCATGGAAACGCTGGCCCACGAACTCGCAAGAAAACGGGTCGCGCCCCTACAGCTTGATCACGATGGCCGTCATGTCGTCTTGGACGTTGTCCGGCCCGGCATGGTTCCGGACCGCTTCGAGCAGCCGCTGCACGATGTCGGCCGCGGGTCGGGCCCGTTCGCGCCGCACCATGTCCAGCGCCCGTTCTTCCCCGAATTCCTCGTTGGTCCCGGAACGCGCTTCTGCCACGCCGTCGGTCATCAGCAGGACCAGATCGCCCGGCTCCAGTTCCAACCGCCGCGGGACGGGCGAAGGCCGGGTTTCGTCGATGCCCAAGGCCGAGGTGCTGGCGGCCAACTCGGCCTTGACGCCGCCCTCCGCCCCGAGCACGTAGCCCGCCGGATGGCCGGCGCTGAGATACTCCCACGCGCGCCGCGGCGGATCGAGCCGCCCCAGGAACAGGGTGATGAATTGATCGCCGCCCAAATCCGCCTGGAGCAGATGCCGCGCCTGGGCGAGAATCTCCGCGAGGCTCCGGCCCGACAGCAGCAAGGCCCGCAGGTAGGCCCGGACGTCCGCCATCAGCAAGGCCGGTCCGAGGCCATGGCCGGTCACATCGCCTTCCACCACGTACAGGCCGCCGGCGGCGTCGGGAATGAAATCGAAATAGTCGCCGCCCGTCGCGGCCGCCGCAATGGACGACCCGGCCAGATCGCAGCCGGCCACGACCGGGGGATTCTCGGGAAACAACCGTTGTTGGACGTCCCGGGCGATCCGCAGTTCCTCCCGCTGCGCCAACAGGGCCTGTTCGGCTTCGCGGCGGGCGCGGCGATCGGCCGCCTCGATGAGTTCCCGCTCGACCGCCACGACCAACCGGGCGAGATTCGACTTCATCAAATAGTCCTGCGCCCCGGCCTTCATGGCGGCCACCGCCAGATCGTCGCCGATGACCCCGGAAACAATGATGAACGGAAGATCCGGGTCAAGGGCCTTGACCATCCCCAGCGCCTCGATGGAATTGAAACCCGGCATGCAGTGGTCGGCCAGCACCACGTCCCACGGCTGCTGTTTCAGGGCGGCGGATAGTTCCGCGGCGGTGGCGACCCGCTGGAACTGGGGATCGTAGCCCCCGCGCCGCAACAGGGACAGTATCAGGATCGCGTCGGATTCCGAATCCTCGATGATCAGCACTTGGAGCGGCTTGTGCATCGGATTAGGGCGCATGATGCCTCGTGGCCGGCGGAAACGCAAGACCGGGGCCCGGGCGGCCCGCCGGCTACCATTCGCCCCACCTGACCGTGAACCCATCCATGCCGGCGCCCGCGTCGTCGTCGGCCACCCCGATCGAAACGGCGAAGTTGCCGGATACTTCGTAGAGGTGTTCGAGCGTGAATTCCCGGGCGCCGAGGGCGACGGGAATCGTGGCCACGGCCGTGCCGTCGCCGTAGTCCACCGTGACCGCGTGCGCATCCAGCATGCCCGGATCCGCAAACGGGATGGTGCGGTTCAGGACGCCTTGCCGCAGGATTTCGTCCAGGCCGGCCTCGAACGCGGGGGCCACGTTGGACACCACTGTGGAGAGGGCGCCGAAATCCGGCCGCCAGGCCACGCGGAAGAACGCGTCCATGGAAGTGCTGGGCGCGCCCGCATACAAGGCCATCCCGCCCGCGTATTGGTTGCCGCACGCCATCCGG
>JAKLIL010000227.1 GCA_022709625.1 Verrucomicrobiota bacterium | reverse complement strand
GGATGGCCGGCGTGGGCGAGGTGGCAGCGGATCTGGTGGGTGACGCCGGTGTAGATCGTCACATCGAGCAGGGTAAGTTCTTTGCCGGTTTCCAGCGGAGCCCAGGATGTCTGGGCGGCGAAGCAATCGTTCTTCGGGACCTTGGTGGGATTTTTTACAACGGCCATCTTGCAGGGGGTGCGGGTCTGGTGGGTGAGCGGGGCATCCAAGGAGCCGGGTTTTTCGACGCGGCCGTGGACGAGGGCGAGATAATGTTTTTCGACGGCGAAACGGCGGAATTGGGAACGGAGCGCAGCGTAGGCGGTGGGAGTTTTGGCCGCAAGGACGAGGCCGGACGTTTGCGTATCGAGGCGGTGGAGCAGGGCGGGGAAGAGGCGGTCGCCGCCGATGTCGGCGAGCGCGGGATAGCGGGCGACGAGGGCGTTGGCGAGGGTGTCCGTTTCGGTGCAGCGCAGCGGGTGGGTGGGCATGCCGGCGGGCTTGTCGAGGGCGAGGAGGGCGTCGTCTTCGTACAGAATGGCCAACGGCAAATCGGGGTTGGGCCGGAGGCGGAGGTCGGCGGGTTCGGGGATGTCGCGGCAGTCGAGGATGTCGCCGGCGGTGAGTTTGGCGCCTTTTTTGGCGGGGCGGCCGTTGAGGGTGATTTGGCCGGTGGCGAGGAGGTCTGCCAGCGTGGCGCGGTCGAGCCAGGGGTAGGCGTCGAGCAGGAAGCGGTCGAGGCGTTCACTGGAGCCGGCGACGGCGCGTTGTGCGCGGGGGATCATAAAGGCAATTAAGAATTAAGAGTGAAAAATTAAGAATTTCATTGCGAACGCCACCGAACCCCAAAAGAAATCCTCTGCATCCACGTCCGGCGGACGGCGGACGGGATTTTACGTAGCATGGAAAAAATTTGGCCGATTTTTCCACGGTATGGAAAAATTTCCGGCTGGTTTTCCACAGTATGGAAAAACCAGGGCGACGCGATTTCCCGCCAAGGGTGCGTCATGGGGTTTGGAGGAGGAAGCGGAGGGTTTCGCGGGCGGCGAGGAGGCCGGAGGCGGCGGTGACGGCGTGGAGGGAGCCGAGCGGCGGGCGCAGGCGGCCGCGCACGTAGAAGTCGGCGGCGGGCACGACGGATTCGGCGAATTCCACGGGCGGTTCGGTGCTGAACACGCACCGGATGCCGCGGGCGGCGCCGCGCTTGGCGAGGCGCTTGCGCAGGAGCCGGGCGAGGGGACAGGTGTGGGAGTCGTAGAGGTCGGCGGCGACGAAGCGGGTCGGCTCGAGCCGTCGGGCGGCGCCTAGGCAGGTGAGAACGAACGGGATCTTCGCCTGCTGCGCGGCGAGGAGGAGTTCGGTTTTGGGATTGAGGGCGTCGATGGCGTCGACGAGGACGTCGCAGGGATGTTCGGCGAAGAGTTTGGGCGCGGTCTTGGCGTCGAGGAAGAGGGGGCGGGGGACGATGTCGGCGTCGGGATTGATGTCGCGCAGGAAGCGGGCGGCGACTTCGGCCTTGGGTTGGCCGAGGGTCGACTGGAAGGCGAAGGGGTGGCGGTTGAGGTTGGACGCGCGGAGTTCGTCGAAATCGACGAGGACGAGCTGGCCGACGGCGGAGCGGGCGAGGGATTCGGCGGCGGCGGCGCCTACGGCGCCAAGTCCGGTGACGACGACGCGGGCCCGGGCCAGGCGGGGCAGGGCGGCGGGACCGAGGAGCAATTCAAGCCGGGCGAAGGGCGTGGTCATGAAGGGGAGAGTACCGAATCGGGAATGAAGAATTAAGAATTAAGAATGGGGAGGGCGGCCCAAGAATCCGTCGGGCATGCCCGGAGAAGAGAGGCGGGGATTATTCGTCGAAATTGTGTTCGACCGGCAAGTAGGTGTAGGGCACCTGGTAGTAGCGCAGGAAGGAAGCGGTTTTCTTCCAGTTGTTCTTCTCGAACACATGGGCCAGATTGATGGCGAGGGCGCCGTAGAGGACGCGGTGGGGGTCGCCGTAGTGGTCGTCGTCGCCGTTTTGGAAGCCGCGGGTGTAGTAGCCGCACTGCAGTTCGAGATATTGCAGGGGGGTGGACGCTAGGGCGGCGAAGCCCGAGCCCTTGAGGCCCACGAGGTACTTGTAGCCCGAATAGTCGCTGGCGATGTCGGTGTCGTCGCCGCTGGTCACGGCGTAGGAGGGCCAGTATTCGACGCGGAAGTCCACGCGCTTCTCGAATTCGGGATATTCGCGGCGCAGATAGCCCGTGAAGGCGCCGAGGGTGTCCATGATCAGGTCTTCGTAGGAAAAGCCGTAGCGGCTGGTGGCGTCGGCCACTTCGATCATGAAGAAGGTGGCCCACGCCGAGAGGGAGCCGTAGACGTTGCCGCGATGGCGGTCGTAGCCCCAGCGCTCGTAGATGGAGGCGAAGGCCTGGGAGGCGAAGTAGGTGCTGAAGGCGTGGCCCAGCTTGTCGGCGCCGCCGTAGTTGGTGTCGTCGGTGAACCAGCCTTCGTTGTGGAATTCGAAGCCCTGTTCGCCGTAGTCCCAGAAGAGGAGGCCGTAGGCCATCATGCCGCCGATGACGGCGAGATTCAGGGCTTTCAGCTTGGTTTCCTTGGACCAGCCGGTGTGCAGGAGGTCCAACTCGGCGGCTGGTTCCGGCCGGGTGCTCGGGGCGATCGGGACCGCCTCCCAGGCTTGGGCGCAACGGGGGGCGAACGGACAGGCAAAGACCGCGGCCGCCAAGGCGAGGGAGAGGCAGTTGCGGCGAGGGGACTTCATGGTTGGGCCGTACTTTTCGCCAAAGCCGGAAACGACTGCAAGACAAAACCGCCAGACAAAACCGCCCGGACACGCGCCGACCGCGATTTCGCGCAAATTGGATGGCACGGAGCGGGCGGGGGCTGGTAATATGCGGCTGCCAATGGAACCCGACGGAGGCTGGCCATGGACGAATTGCTGAACATTTTGAGAAACAACGCGCGCACGAGCGTGGCGGACATCGCCAAAATGATCCGGTCGACGCCCGAAGCGGTCGCGGCGCGGATCGAGGAATACGAGCAGGCGGGGACCATCCGCGGCTACCGGGCGCTGGTGAACGAAGACCATTTGCAGGAAGACAGCGTCACGGCGGTCATCGAGGTGAAGGTGCAGCCGGAACGCGAAGGCGGGTTCGACCGGATCGCGCGGCGGATCAGCGGCTTCCCCGAAGTGGTGAACATGTACCTGATGTCGGGCAAGTACGACCTGCTGCTGTTCGTGGAGGGCAAGAACCTGCGCGAAGTGGCCGCGTTCGTCAGCGAGCGGCTGGCGACGCTCGACGGCGTGCTGTCGACGGGGACGCATTTCATGCTCAAATCCTACAAGCAGGACGGGGTGCTGATGGACGGCGAGCGGCAGGACGACCGGCTGCAGGTCAGCCCCTAGCGGCGCGGGGGAAGGAAGCAACGCCATGAACGGCCAGAGCAGGGTGGCGGCGCACGTGAAGGCGCTGCCGTTTTCGGGCATCCGCAAGTTCTTCGACATCGTCGCGTCGCGCAAGGACGTGATCTCGCTGGGCGTGGGCGAGCCGGATTTCGACACGCCGTGGACGGTTCGCGAGGCGGCGGTGTGGTCGCTGGAGCGCGGGGCGACGCACTACACCTCGAACCGGGGGGACCCGGCGCTCCGGCAATCCATTTGCCGGTACGTCGCGCGCCAGTTCGGCGCGGAGTACGACTGGGAGAAGGAGGTTCTGGTGACGGTGGGCGTGAGCGAGGCGATCGACGTCGCCCTGCGCACGATCGTGAATCCCGGCGACGAAGTGATCTACCACGAGCCGTGCTTCGTGAGCTACCGGCCCAGCATCATCATGGCCGGCGGCACGCCCGTGTGCGTCGAGACGCGCCGCGAGGACCAGTTCCGCCTGACGCGGGCGATGCTGGAGCAGG
>JAKLIL010000226.1 GCA_022709625.1 Verrucomicrobiota bacterium | reverse complement strand
AGCCCCGGTTGGTCGCCGCCCCGATGGCCGAGGTATAGACGTCGTTGCTTTGGCTGGCGTCGTTGACGTAGAAGGTCAGCCCGCGGGTGCGCAGCGTGAACAGGTTGGTCGTGGCTCCGTAGACATTGGTGTTCGCTTGCAGCACCACCCGCCAGAGAGCTTCCGGCGTTGGATCCGCCGCACTGAACCAGTAGTAGGGCGTGGCGTCCGCGCGCAAGTTGGCGTCCACGGGCAGCCAAGTGGCGCCGCCGTCGGGGGAATAATCCAACCGCACGAAATTGGTCGGGTTGAGGCCGCGGTACAGCCAATAGAAGGGTTGGCCGTTGGGCGCCACGCCGCCGTCCGCCAGCGAGGCGGCCAGCAGGGCCGGCGCATTGGTATCGCTGCGCGAGGCCTCCGCGGTTCCGCCGTAGGCGCCGAGATTGAGACGGCCGCCGTGGGGCGCCGGTTCGTTGGTGTAGGCCGTCGATTCCGGATCCCCCGCGTCGATGGCCCAGGACGTGTCGGCGGAAACCGCCCACAGCCCGTTGCTCCGGTAACCCGCGCGGCTTTGCAAATGGAAGTTGCCGGCCGCGGGATCGACGAACAGGGGATCGGCCACCAGGCTGTGCCCATCGCGGTCCTTGTTCTGCCACTGGCGCAGCTTCGCGTACAGCACGCGTTCCGCGCTGTTGGTGCCGATGGCGCCGCCGGGCGCCAGGGCATACAGGTTGTAGTCGCCGCTCACGCTGGCGGCGGAAGATCCCTCCACGATTGCGGGCACGGGATCGGTCATCGCCAGGATGCTGTTGGAAACGACCAGACCCCCGCTGCCGATCAGCGCGGCGCCGGACCGGTTGCCCCAGAACGTGCAGTTCCGGACCGTCTGGCCCCCGAGACCGCCGCCCACCAGCCCGAACCCGCCGTTTTTCCATACGCGGGAGTGCGCCAGATCCACGTCGCCGCCGGCCACCGTCAGGCCGTTGGTCAGGTTGTCGAAGAGTTCCATGCCGTCGAACCGAATGGCGGCGACGTTCTGCACCGACACGCCATCCCAGCACTTGGAAATCCGGACGTTCGCGAGTTCGACGTTGCGCGTGTTCAGGATCTCGATGCCGTAAGAGGTACCGTTGCCGAGCAGATGGGTGCCGCCGGCCAGGAAGTTGGTGCTGCCGTAGATCCGCAGCGGCTGCGCCACCGTCCCGGCGTTCAGGCCGCCCAGCACGTTGCGTTCGCCGCTGCCGACCGGATACGTCCCCGTATCCACGAAGACGCGGTCGCCGGCCCCCACCGGATAGTGGGCCAGCAGCGAGTTGAGGCTGTCGATGGGCACCGTCCGGTTGGTGCCGATGGTCGTGAAGGGATCCCAGGGCATGCCCGTCCGGGTGCACCAGACGTCGCCCGCCGTGGACGCGTCGTTCACGTAGTAGTCGTAGTTCCGGGTCTTGACGGACACCGGCGCGTCCGACACGTCGTAGACGTTGGTGTTGGCTTGCAGCACGACGCGCCAGTTCAGCACCAGGCTCAACGGCAGGGTGCTGACGTTCCACAGGTATTCGCGCGAGCCGGCCGGGCGGTTGCTTGCGATGGGGTGCCAGGTAATCTCGTAATCCGTGGAATACTCGAGCCGGACCGGCGCGTTGCTGGCCATGCCGCCGTGGAGCCAGTACAAAAGGACGTCGCCGGACAGGATGCCCCCGTCGTTGTAGGAGACCACGCGGAGCCACGGCGGATTGGTCTGGGTCATCGAGGCCTCCGGCGTGTTGCCGTAGAGGCCGACGTTGATGATTCCGCCGTTGGGCGCCGGCTCCCGGTCGGCCGGCCACGTGGGCGCGCCGGCGTCCACCAGGGGCGACAACTCGGCGTCGTTGGTCCACGCTCCGGCCTCGTACCGGCCCTGGGTGCTGCGGGGATGGAAATCCCCGCGCACGTCGTCGGCGAACCGCGGCGCGAGGGTCATGCTGTGCCGATCGGCGGCCGTGGCCTTGCTCCAAGCCGGCAGGTCGCCGTAAAAGTCGGAACCGACGCTGGGCCGCTGCTGTTCGCAGATCAAGCCGCCGTCCCGGGGGGAATAGTTGTTGTAGTCGCCGCGGAACGAGGTGGCGTCCCCGCTCACGCCGTACAGATAGATGCGGCCGTTCGGACCGAACGCTTCGAGCACGCTGTTGGTAACCGTCAACGCGCCGCCGGCGATGGACACCGCCGTCGGACTGCCCCACATGACGCTGTTTTCGACGGCCAGCGAGCTTATGATCATGGCCACCGCCACCCCGCCCGTCATGCTGGAATTGTTCCACAGCGCGGAACGCAAGAGGTGGAATCCTTCCGACAACTGCAGTTCCATGCCCACGGACCGGTTGTTTTCGATGCGCACCCCGTCGAGCTGGCAGCCGATGGTTTGGAAGGCGCGCAGGCCGATGTTGGCGTTGCGGATCGTCAGGTTCCGCAACCGCACGTTGACGGCGTAGGCCAGGGCGAACACCTCCGGCGTCCCGGCGGACGGAGCCTGGAAGATCGACGGCGCCGCGGGATTGGTGCTGCCTTGGATGGTCACGAAGAGGTTGCTGTAGCCGGAATCGGTCTGGGTGATGGAGATGGGCGGCGCGCCGGCCGCGTAGGTGCCGGCATCGACGTAGACGATGTCCTCCGGGGTCAGTTCGTAGAGGTCGAGGATTTCCTGAAGGCTCGCCTTGGGCGAAGCCGGGGTCAGGCCGTCGTTGAGCGGATCGCCGGGGGCGGTGCAGTAGATGTCGCCGTTGGTGCCGGTGTCGTTGACGAAGTAGGGAATCTGGCCGCCGTTGCGCAGCACGAACCGCGACTGGCTGGCGGCGAAAATCGACTCGTCCTCGAGGCAGAAGGCGCGCCAGCGGCCCAGGGCGGAACGGCCGTAGGGCACGCTGTCCCACAGGTAGCTGCCCGTGCTGGCCGGCCAGCCGCAGATGACGTTGCTCCAGGTCACGCCGTCGTCGCCGGAATATTCGAGGCAGAGCGTGTAGTTGGTGGCGGCGCCGTTAACCGTCCATTGCAGGTCCACCTCGCCGGCCGCCGTCCCGCCGTCGTTGAGGGAGATGAGCGTCAGGGCGCCGCCGGTCGGGCTCTTGCTGGCTTCCGGCGTGCCGCCGTAGAGGCCGACGTTGACGCGGCGGCCGTTGGGATCCGGTTCCGCCGTCCAGGCCGGCGAGAAGGGATCGCCGGCATCCACCAGCGGGGAATTGACCGCATCGTACACCCAGCCGCTGCCGGGCAACCAGCGGCCGCTGCGGCTCTTCAGGTGGAAATCGCCCGCGGCCTGATCGGCCAATTGCGGATCCTGGGCCAGGGAATGCATGTCCAGGCCGGTTCCGCGCATCCACGCCGCCACCGACGCATACACGGAGGTGCGCGCGGACGCCCCGGAACCGGTCTGCACGGCACCCACCGCGCCGCCGGTCGAGAAGACGTGGAGATTGTTGTAGTCGCTGCGCAGGGCGGTGTTCGCCGTGCCCGTCACGACGTACAACGCAAAGGCCTGGCCCCCCGGCACGCCGACGATGGAATTCGACACGGACACGCGTCCGGAATCGAGATACACGCCGTAGCGGTTGGACCACAGCACGCTGGAATCGAGGACCAGGAACTCGCCCATGCTTCCGGCGAACCGCAGGCCCGCGTTCCGGTTGCCGATCAGCGTCGAATGCGTGAACACGACGTTGGACGAGGATTGCAGGTTGAGGCCGTTCCAGCAGCCCCGGACGTTCACCCAGTCGCCCCCGATAAAGAAGCAATTCTGCATGGCGATGCCGTTGCTGGGCCCGATGACGCCCAGATGCCGGAACCGGACGCCGTAGGTGCCGACGAGTTGGAAACCCGGGATTTCGGGATTGGGCACGAGATAGAGACTGCCGCCCGCCAACGCGTTCGTGCTGCCCTGGATG
>JAKLIL010000225.1 GCA_022709625.1 Verrucomicrobiota bacterium | reverse complement strand
ATGCAAGAGGGGCAAACGGACAAGGCCGTCGGCTACTGGCGGCAGGCGCTGGAATACGCTCCGGGCGAACCCTTGCTCCTGCGCAATCTCGCCGCCGCCGGTGCCGCGCCCCCCTGACGGCCGGCGGCCTTTTCCTGCTTTTGCCCGACCCGGATTCCGTGCTAATTTGCTCCGCCATGAATCCCGCTCCGCTTCTGCGCACGCCGTTGTTCGCCGCGCTGGTCCGCGCCGGCGGCCGGATGGTGGATTTCCACGGCTGGGAAATGCCCGTGCAGTTTGCGGGCATCCTGGCCGAACACCGGGCCGTGCGGACGGCCTGCGGCGTCTTCGACGTCTCCCATATGGGCCAGATCTTCATTTCCGGCCGCGATGCCCACCGGTTCGTCGAACGCGTGAATTGCAACCGCATGACCGCCGTGCCGGGCAAAGGCACCTATGCCCACGTGCTCGCCGAGGACGGCGGCATTTTGGACGACGCCATCACGTATAGCCTCGCGCCGGAGCGCTTCCTCGCCATCGTGAACGCGGCAACCGCCGCGCAGGATTTCGCGTGGTTCCAGCGGCAGGCGGCGGGTTTCGAGGTGGCCTTGGACAATACCGGCGATCGCTACGGCATGCTGGCGGTGCAGGGTCCCAACGCGCCGGCGCTGGTGGGGGAACTGTTTCCCGCGGCGCCGGCCTTGCCGCGCTTCGGCGTGGCCGAAATGCCGTTTGCCGGCGAAACGGCCATCGTCATGCGCACGGGCTACACCGGCGAGGACGGTTTCGAGGTGGCCGCCTCGCCGGGGGCCACCTTGGCCTTTTGGGATGCGTTGATGGCCCGCGGGGGGCGGTACGGTTTGGTCCCCTGCGGCTTGGGCAGCCGCGACACCTTGCGGCTCGAGGCGGGGTACCTCCTCTACGGCGCCGACGCCGACGAAACGCGCACGCCCTACGAGGCGAACTGCGGCTGGGTGGTCAAGCTCCAGAAAGGCGATTTCATTGGCCGCGACGCGCTATTGCGGCGCAAGGAGACTGGGTTCAAAGAGATGCTGACGGGCGTCCGGTTGTTGGACCGCGGCGTGCCCCGCGCGGGCGGCGGCGTCTGGCTCGGCGACCGGCCGATCGGCGCATTGACCAGCGCGACCTTCGCCCCGAGCCTGGGCTGCGGCATCGGCGTCGGCTATCTGGCGGCGGTCGCCTGGGAACCCGGCACCCGCGTGGCGGTCGAAATCCACGGCGCCAAGGTCGCCGCGGAGACTGTTCGCGGTCCGTTCCGGAAAGCTTCGGTTTGAAGATGAAAGGAGTGCCTATGTTCGACGAGAAAGACTGTAGATTTGCGGCGACCCACGAATGGGCCTGCGTCGCGGACGGCGTGGCGACGGTGGGCATCAGCGACCACGCCCAAAAGGAAATCAGCGACATCGTGTTCGTGGAACTGCCCAAACCCGGGGCGCGCGTGGAACAAGGCAAGGCCTGCGCCGTGATCGAATCGGTCAAGGCCGCGGCGGATTTCTTCGCGCCGGTCTCGGGCGCGGTCGTCGAGGTAAACGACGCCATCGTGGACAATCCGGCCTTGGTGAACCAAGCCCCGCACGGCGACGGCTGGTTCTTCAAGATCAAGATGGCCAAGCCGGCGGAGATGGATGTCCTGATGGATTTCGAGGCGTACCAGAGGAGCGCATCTCATTAGCAACATTCCAGGAATCAGGATCCGGGAGTCAGAACGAAAACCATCCGGTCCCCGCTGATTTCCTTCGTCTCCATTCTGAATTCCGAATTTTGAATACTGGATGCTTTTCCATGTACTCTCCGCACACCCCGACCGACC
Source organism: Verrucomicrobiota bacterium (assembly GCA_022709625.1). Taxonomy (GTDB): domain Bacteria; phylum Verrucomicrobiota; class Kiritimatiellia; order CAIQIC01; family Lenti-01; genus Lenti-01. The sequence goes on along the minus strand of JAKLIL010000225.1, from coordinate 2,083 downwards.
GCGCGGCCATGCTCCGCTCCATCGGCGTTGCTTCGCTGGACGACTTGCTGGCGCAGATTCCCGCCGAATTGCGCGCCGGCGGCTACCGCTGGCCGGCGGCCCTGACCGAGCCGGAATTGATGGCTTACGCGCGCCAACTGGCCGCCCGGAACAAGCCGTTGGCGTGTTTTGCGGGGGCGGGGGCCTACGACCATTTCATTCCGGCGGCCGTGCCGGCGCTGGTTCGCCGCGGCGAATTCATGTCGGCCTATACCCCGTACCAGGCCGAGGCCAGCCAAGGCACCCTGCAGGCGATCTACGAGTTCCAAAGTTCCGTGTGCGCCCTCTACGGCTTGGACGTCGCCAATGCCTCGCTGTACGACGGCGCCGTGGCTCTGGCCGAGGCGGTCGCCGCCGCCGCGCGGATCGCCAACCGCCGGAAAATCCTTCTGCCGGAATCGCTGAATCCGGAATGGCGCGCGGTGTTGGCCACGCATTTTCGCGCCCGGGGCGAACCGACTTTGGAAACCATCCCCTGTCCGGCGGGCCGGATGGACGTGGCGGAAGTGGCGCGGCGTCTCGATGGCGCCGTGGCGGCCGTTGTGGTCGCCTCGCCGAATTTCTTCGGGCTGTTGGAGGACGGCGCCGCGCTCGCCGAGGCGGCCCACGCCAGAGGCGCCCTGCTGGTTGCCGCCGCCGATCCCGTGAGTCTCGGCGTGCTGGAGGCCCCGGGCAACTGGGGCGCGGATTTCGCGGTGGGCGAGGGGCAGGGGCTCGGCAACGCGCTGAACTACGGCGGACCGTACCTGGGGCTGTTTGCCTGCAAGAAGGCCTATATGCGCCACGTGCCGGGCCGGATTTGCGGCATGACGGCCGATGCGGCGGGCCGGCGGGGATTCGTGCTGACCCTCCAGGCGCGCGAACAACATATCCGCCGCGAACGCGCGGCCTCGAACGTTTGCTCGAACGAAGCCCTGTGCGCCCTGGCCGCCACGATCCATCTGGCGCTGCTGGGGCCGGCCGGCCTTCGGGAAGTCGCCGAATCGTGCGTGGACAGGGCCCACCGCCTGGCCGCGAAAGCCTGCGCGATTCCGGGTTTCCGCCTGCGCTTCGACGGCCCGTTCTTCAACGAATTCGTGCTGGCATGCCCCGTGCCGGCGGCACGCGTGCGCAACGCGTTGCTGAAAGCCGGCATTCTGGCGGGCGTGCCGCTGGGGCGTTTGGGCAAGGATTGGAACGACAGTTTGCTCGTTTGCGCAACGGAACGGCGCAGCGAAGAGGAAATCGATCGGTTCGCGGCGGCGCTCGGGAGGCTCGCGCGATGAACCGGCTCGAAAAGCTGAGCATCGAAAAGAGCGTGGCGGGCCGCCGGGGGATTCGCTTGCCTGTGCCTGCGCAGCCGGCCGCGGCGTATCTGCCGGCCGGGGCGTTGCGCAAAACCCCGCCGCGCCTGCCCGAAATGGGCGAGTTCGAGGTGGTGCGGCACTACACCCGCTTGTCGCGTCTCAATTACTGCCTCGACACCCATTTCTATCCGCTGGGTTCGTGCACGATGAAGTACAACCCGCGCGCCAACGAGGACTTCGCGGGAATGGAGGCATTCGCCGCGGCCCACCCCTGCGCGCCGGATGCGGCCGTGCAAGGCACGCTCGAAATTTTGCACCGGCTGGAAGGGCTGTTGTGCGAATTGACGGGCTTGGCGGCGTTTACGCTCCAGCCGGCGGCGGGCGCGCACGGCGAAATCACGGGCATTCTTCTGGCGGCCGCGTACCACCGCGCGCGCCAGGACCGGAACCGGAAAGAAGTCCTGGTGGCGGACTCCTCGCACGGGACCAATCCCGCCTCCGCGGCGCTGGGCGGCTTCATGGTCAAAACGGTGCCTTCGCGCCCCAATGGACGCTTGGATCTCGCCGCCCTGCAGGCTGCGCTGGGTCCGGCTACGGCATTGGCAATGCTGACGGTGCCCAATACCCTCGGGCTATTCGAGGGCCAGATTCGGCCAATCGCGGATGCGGTCCACGCGGCGGGCGCCCTCCTGTACGTGGACGGGGCGAATTTCAACGCCCTCATGGGCCTGGCCAAGCCCGCGGATTTCGGCGTGGAT
>JAKLIL010000224.1 GCA_022709625.1 Verrucomicrobiota bacterium | reverse complement strand
GGCCGACTGCGTCGGGCTGGCGCTGGAAAACAATCTGGATTTGCAGATCGAAAAGATCGCGCGGGACGTCGCCCGGCGCGAGGTGGACGCGGCCAAGGGAGGCTACGATCCGGCGTTGAAGCTGGGAGCCAAGCGCGCACACGAGGAAACCGAAGGGGCCAGCGCGGGCACGGCGGCCGGAGCGCTGGAAATATTGAGGACGGAGACGGACAACGATTCCTACGAAGCGTTGGTGAGCGGCGCGACGGCGCTGGGCGGTCTGCAATACGAACTTGGTACGCGGCTGGGCGCGGCGGACGGCATTCGGCAGAACAATCCGTTCGACACGGCCACCGGCAGCGCGGGGCTCACGCTGACGCAGCCGCTGCTGAAGGGATTCAAGACCGACGGCACGCGCTACCAGGTTGCCATCGCGCGCAAGCAATCCGCGGAAGCGGCGCTGCAGCTCGAAAGCCGGATGCAGGACGTGCTGTCGCAGGTGGAATCGGCGTGGTACGCGCTGGTATTGGCCCGCGAGAGCATCCGCGTGCAGGAAGACGCGGTTCGCCTGGCGGCGCAACTCTACGAGGACAACCGCCGCAAGGTCCAGATCGGCGCGATGGCGGTTCTGGACGAAAAACAGGCGGAGAGCCAAGCGGCCTCGGCCCGGGCGGATTTGAGTTCGGCCAAACAGGCCTACGCCGAGGCGCAGAACCGGCTCAAAACGCTGCTCTTCGCCGACCTCCGGAAGGTGCGTGGAATCGACGTGTCCGCGGCCGGCGAATTGGCGGACGCGGCGGTGGCGGTGGATGCGGCAGCCAGCGGCGAGCGGGCGCTGGAGTTGCGCCCCGACGTGCGCCAGGCCCGGCTGGCGCTGGAACGGCAGGGAATCGCCGTGCAATACCAGCGCAACCAGACGCTGCCGTCGCTGGATCTGGTCGCCGGCTACGGCGTGGCCGCCAGCGACGAGGACGACTATGGCGGGGCCATCGACCAGATGGAGACCTTCGACGAACCCTATTGGTCCGTCGGCGTGGCGCTGAGTTTTCCGCTGGGCAACCGCGCGGCGAAGAACCGCCACGCGCAGAGCCTCGCCAACGCCGAAAAAATGAAACTGGAATTGCGGCAGCTCGAGGAGACCGCGCTGGTGGAGGTCGACAACGCGGCCCATGCGGTCGCCACGGGGCTGGACAAGGTCAAGGCCACGAGAGAGGCGCGCGAGTACGCCGAGGAGGCCTTGGCGGCGGAGCAGCGCAAGTTGGAACGCGGCAAGAGCACCAGCTTCGTGGTGCTGCAGCTCCAGCGCAACCTGACCCAGGCCCGCAACGCCGAACTCCAGGCCTTGGCCGACTACAACCAGCAGTTGGCCGCTCTCGCCCTCGCCGAAGGCGCCATGCTGGAGCGCCACGGGGTGGCATTCGTCGATCCGGCGGAATCCAAGCCGTAGGCCGCGCCCGCGCCGGCCGGCCGCAATCAAACCCCGGTCGGCGGAGACGGGGCCAGGCGCGCCCGCAGAATTTCCGCCAGTTCCTGGAAAGATCGGGCTTCGGCACCCAGGCCGGCGGCGGCGAGTTCGTGTCCAGGACCGGAGCGGCCGTGGGTGCCGCGGATTTTCGCGGTATTTTGAGAAACGTGCGGCGGGGGAAAGCCGAAAAACAGCTCGCCGGGATCGAATCCGGGCTTGTTGTGGATATCCATTTGGTGCGCGTAGTCGGGCGCTTGCCGCGGTTCCGTCCACCACGGATAGGCGAACCAGCGGCCGGGCGCGGCGACCAGCAGCAGGTCGCCGGAACGGTCGGCCGCGTAAATGCCGCGTTCCTGTTGTGCGGCGCGGTCGAGGATTTCGCCGACGCCGGGCTCGGCGGCGAGGAGGCCGTGGACGCGCGGCTGGTCGGCGGGCTCCGGCACGTGCACGTGGGCGATCTGGTGGTCCACGACGGCAAAGGCGCGGGAGGTGAAGAAATCGGGATAGAGCATCCGGGCGGTTTCGCGGGTCTGGAACAGTCCCGCGGCGCGGAGTGTCCGGTTCGGGAAGACGGCGCCGTCGCCGGGCGCGACCGGTTCGATGGCGTAGTCGCCGGTCAGGAGCCATGCGCGGCCCTGGGCTTCGGCGGTGGCGAGCAGCGGTTCGAGCTGCGCGAGGGTTTCGGCGAGCGCGGCGGCGGCCTGCGGGGAATCGGGGCCGTGGCGCTGGAGGTCGTAGTCGAGGGAGGGCAGATAGACGAACAGATGGTCGGGCGCATCAGGCCGCGCGAGAATCCGGAGCGTCGCGGCAGAAATCCAGCGGCCGACCTTGGTGCGGGCGAAAGGGCCCCAGTAGTGGAACAGATCGAAGCGGCGGCCGACGTCCGCGCAGAGTTCGGCGTAGAGGGGTTCGGGACGCGAGTAGCAGTCCATGACGATGCCGCCGTGGTGGCGGTGGATGGGCTTGGGCGACAGGACGAGGTCAAGGCGTTCGCCGAGGCTCTGTTGCCAGAACAGCATGCCGACGGTTTGGCCGGCGGCCCGCGCTTCTTCCCAAACTCGCCGGCCGCGCACGAGCGTGGCGGATTGTTCCCAAAAAAAGGGCCGCGCAAGGTCGCGGTGGAACCAGCCGGAAGCCACGACGCCGTGCTTTGCCGGCGGCAGGGCGGTGCGAAGCGTGGCCTGCGCCGGGCAGGTCAGCCCCAGCGGACCCGGAGCAATGGGCCGGAAGCGGATTTTCGTCGCGGGCCTGTGTTTTTCGATCAGGTTCCAGCCGAGGCCGGCGGCCACGACGACGAGGATGGGGGTGGCCGGCCGGTTCATGGCGCGTCGTCCAGAACCAGCAAGGGAAACGCGGGGATTTCGTGGTCGGCGTCGGCGACGTCGAGCCGATGCCATTCCTGCCGCAGGTCGTCGGCAAGCTGCACGATTTCCGTCGAGTGGACGACGCGCCAGCCGGGAGGGGCGACGGGCAGTTCGGCGGGGCGAAGTCGTTGGGCCACGTAGAGCGAAGGCAGCAGCAGGGAAGCTTCGCCGGCGCGGGCGGCGCTCCGTTCGGCGCGGGCGGAGAATGACACGGCGGCGGCGACGGCCGTGGCGAGGAGTGCGCAGAGGCCCAACGAGGCCAGCACTTCGATGAGCGTGAAGCCGGTGCGGCGCGGCATGGCAGGTGGAGCGTCCATGGTGAATCCGGGCCAAACTGTGGCACGGGCGGACATGCCGCGGCAATCCCGATTTCGGGCGCGTTTTTTTCGTGTCGCGCGGCGGCGGGGTTCGGGTGTAGGGTCCGCATTCGATGCAAACCGGCGCGAACAATGTGAACGGGATCGGTAAGGGGAAAGTCCTGCGGGTGGCGGGCGGCCAGATGGCGTTGGCCGCGCTGGTGCTGGCGCTGGGGCTCGGCGCGACGGCCTGGGTGGCGTACTCCCAGGGGCGGCAGGAACGCGCGCGCATCAAACGGGAATTCGCGCAATCGGCGGACAAGCTGTTTGCGCGCACGCTGCGGGAAATCCAGTTGTTCATGGAGGTGCTCGATTCCATCCGGCAGCTGCATAGCCTGTCCGACCAGGTCTCGCCGGCGGCGTTCGACGAAATCGCGCGCAAGGGTATGATCTACCAGCGGCGGATCCTGGGCGCCTATGGATTCGCCCAGCAAATTCCCCAGGAGATGCGGGCGACCTACGAACAGCCCGGCGGCGGCGGCCATCCGCTCGTGCAGGCCGACGGCCAGGGCGGCTTCGCGCCGACGCCGGTTGGAACGGAATATTTTCCCCTGACCTACCAGACGCCCCCGGGGGGCCTGGGCATTCCGTCGGGCTACGATTTCGGTTCGCGGGCTTCAGACCGCGCGGCCATCGCTTCCATGCGGCGCAACGGCGTCTTCGCGCTGGGCGGCGCGATGGCGGGCGCGCCGCGGGAATCCGACGGCGGCGCGGGATTGTACATGTTCGCTC
>JAKLIL010000223.1 GCA_022709625.1 Verrucomicrobiota bacterium | reverse complement strand
GCGGGGAATTCGCGGCTGATCGGCGGGGCGGGGGTGGACACCATCTTCGCCGGCAATGGCGGCGGCTCGATGCTGCTGTGGGGCGGCGGCGGCGGCGACCTGATGGCAAAGATGCGCTTCGGCCGGAGTTCCGAGGGCGACGATGGATCCGCCGGTTTCGGCCATGAGCAACGCCCCGGCCCGCGCATAGTGTTCGACGGGCCACTGCTTGGAGCCGCCGCGGGCGGCACCGGGCAAGACGGCGAGCCACGGTTTGGGCAAGGGATCGAGCCGCTCGTGCAGGCGTTCGAGGATGGCCGGCGGAACCGTCAGCCGGGGGGGCATGAAGGTGCGCCGGTTGGCGCCGGGGAAGAACAAATCCAAGTATTCAAAGACTTGATGGCCGCGCCCGGCGCCGCCGGCCGGCCGGCGGACTTCCGTCAGCATGAAACTCCTTGGAAAATGGCCCGGAAGGCCGATTCGTTGAGGAATTCCGGCCAAATACGGGAAAAGAGCGGACCGAAACGAGTGCGGAAGAATGTATGAAACCTCAAAATTTAATTTTTTGATCGCATCGACCGTTGGTTTTATTTGCGACAATCCATTGGAATACATCAAGATGCGATTTTGATCCGCATGCATTTTCCAAAGCGGAGCCAGATGGGATTTCACGAGCAAGGCGATATCGGCGCCGGGGTATTCCCAACGGAGCGCCTGCAGCGCGGGCATGGAGATGATGCCATCTCCGAGCCAGTTCACGCCGCAAACCAGAATGCGCGCCGGAGGAGCCGTTGGCGGGGGCGGGGCGGACGGTTCGGGAGCGTTCACCATGTGTAGCGCACGGTATAGGTGAAGGATTTCCGGGTGCCGGCCTTGACCGGAATCTCGAAACGAATGGCATGGGGCATGTCGCCGGGGACATGTTCGGCGCTGGCGGCGACGATTTCGTGGTTTTCGCCGCGATACAGATGTTCGACGACGCGGACGGTTTGGTCGGCCAGTGTTTGGTTGTCGAGGGTGATTTCGAAGGATTCCTCGGAAACCTTGAGGGGCTCGACTTCGTTGTAGCCGGTGCGCACGCGCAGGCCGGAGAGGCCGGCGGCAGGACCCAGCTGGAGGGTGGCGGTTTCGCCGCGTTCCAGGGCCGGCAGCCAGGCGGATCCGATCCATTCGAGGGTTTGGTCGGCCCCGCCGCGCAGCAGGCGGAATTCGCCCGGGGGCAGCGCGGTGGATTTGTCGTGTTGGAGCGTCAAGTGGGTCTCGACGGCGGGCGAGGATTCCGTCCCGAGATTCCAGTCGGTGCGGCGATTGCGCTGGTAGCGGTCGAACCGCACGCCATCGTAGACGTAGCTGGTTTCGACGGCCAGGGCAGGCGAATGGAAAAGGGTGGCATAGACCTCTCCTTCGGCCGGCAAAGAGAGCGGTTTGGGCAGATCGTAGTTTTCGACGACGGCGGCGGTTGCCGCCATACGTTCGGGAATCCACGACTGGCCATCGGCGGAAAAACGCAACGCCGTCGATTGCGCGGCGCGGGGGTCGCCCGGGTCCGTGACAAGCGGTGCAAAAAGTCCTTTCTCCGTCATGGAGAGGCGGATGCGGGCATTGGCGAAGTCGCGGTCCGAGAGATTTTGGATGCGGACGCGGGTGGACAAGGAGATGGAACGGGCATCTTCAGCCAAGATGGCTTCGTGGGAAGCCGACCATAGCAAGCCGGTGGCGGCGTAATGGACTTGAACGGCGGCCGGAATGGGTTGTTCGGGAGGAAGTTGCCAAATCAGGGTGGGAGATCTGGCCAGCGTCGGCCGGGCGGAAAACTCGATGGAATCGAGTTGGAGGAGATTGGGAACGAAGCGGACGGCTTGGTTTTCGGCGTCAAGGGTCAAGGCCGGAGAAGCGCTCGCGAAGTCGGGCAGGCTCGCCAGGCGTCCGGCGAACGAGTTTGTACCTTGGCGGCAGGCGACGGATTCGCCTTGGAAGGCTTGGAACAGCGTTCGGTTGTCGAGCAGGTCGTAGGCGAAGCGTTGGGAAAGGATGTCGAAAGTTTCGCCGCGTTCGATGGGCACGGCGTGGACCGAGGCGGGCAACAGGGTTTTGGGGAGCGGCCCGATGCGCACCAGACCATCGGCGCCGGGCGGTTTGACTTCGTGGGTTTCGGAGACTTGGGCCCGGCCGTTTTCCTGGATGGTCAGCGCGACGGAGCGCGGTTGGGCGGTGGCCGCCAAGGGCAGCACGAGGGCGAGGATCCAGGGCAAGGTTTTCATGGGCGGCCTTATGTTCCGGAGGGGGCGGGGCGGGGTACGAGCTGAATTTGCTGTTGCAGGAAGGCATCGGCCAACGCCAGGGCGGCCATGGCTTCGACGATGGGGATGGCGCGGGGCAAGACGCAGGCATCGTGGCGGCCCTTGGCCTCGAAAACGACGGGGGTGCCGTCGAAGGCCACGGTATGTTGGGGCAGTCCGATGGTGGAAACCGGCTTGAAAGCGACCCGGAAAAAGAGGATTTCGCCATTGGAAATGCCGCCTTGGATGCCGCCGCAGCGGTTGGTGGCGGGCCGGATGCCCCCGCCGGGCTTGGCCATGAAGGGATCGTTGTGCCGCGAGCCGCGCATCCGCGTGGCGCCGAAGCCTTCGCCGATCTCGAACCCGCGCGTGGCGGGAATGGACATCATGGCTTGGGCCAACATGGCGGTCAATTTGTCGAAAACAGGTTCGCCCCAGCCGGGGGGCACGCCGCGGCAGGCGCAGGCGATGACGCCGCCGAGGGAATCGCCGGCGGTACGGGCGGATTCAACGGCCGCGGCCATGCGCGGGGCGGCCTCGGGATCGGGACAGCGGACCAGCGTGGCGTCCACGTCGGCGCGGGTCAAGGTGGCCAAATCGGGGCGCCGGGCGACGATTTCGCCGATGCTTTCGACCCAGGCGACGATCTGGACGGGGCGGTAGACGGACAGCATTTTTTCGGCGATGGCGCCGGCGGCGACGCGAACGGCGGTTTCGCGGGCCGAGGCGCGCCCGCCGCCGGAGCGGGCGCGGAGCCCGTATTTTTCGGCATAGGCGAAGTCGGCGTGGGACGGGCGGGGCACGGTTTCCATCTCGGCGTAGTCGCCGGGCTTGGTGTCGGCGTTGGGGATCGAAAAACCGATGGGGGTGCCCAAGGTCAGGCCGCGTTCGACGCCGGAAAGCAGGGTGACGGCATCGGTTTCCTTGCGGGGCGTGGCGAGGGGGGAGGCGCCGGGGCGGCGGCGGTCGAGATGGGGCTGGATATCTTCGACGCCGAGGGGAATGCGCGCGGGGCAGCCATCGACGATTCCGCCGATGGCGCGGCCATGGGATTCGCCGAAGGTGGTGACCCGGAAAAGGGTGCCGAAGGTGCTGGACATGAATTCGGTTCTCCTGTGCACGCAAGACTAGAGGGGCATGCGGCCCGAGAAAAGAGAAAAGTGGGCGCACGGCAAAACGCGCGGGGAAAAGTCGGCGAATGGCGCGGAAATAACGAATTTGCCGGCGAGAAAAATCCAAGCCGGGGAGGCTATGTTTCGACCGGTTTTGGAACGAATCAGGTCGTAATAGCGCTGAAAAAAGAGCTGGGCAGGTAAAATCGAGCCGGAAAACGGGCGGTTTTTTAATCTGTTTCTAATTGCGCGGCAAAAGGATTGCCCCCCCCGAAAAAACGGTGAAAAACGGGGAAAAAACGAAAAACAAACAATAAAACGGCGGTTGGAACCCGGCCCAAACATTAAAAAACGGTAATCTCCAAACCAAGAATTAACTTTGAATTCGTTGACACATAGGGAGATACAGCGAATCATGCGAACAGAAAAAGAAAGAGTGTGCGGTTGGTTCCCCACAAGTTTCCAAGTGTCGAAATGAGGTTCACCATGAAAACGAACAACGTAATCTTTTCCATTCGCGCCGCGGCGTTGACGG
>JAKLIL010000222.1 GCA_022709625.1 Verrucomicrobiota bacterium | reverse complement strand
CTACTACGCGCAAAAGATCGGGAAGAAGCCGGAAGACCTCGTGGTGGTGTCGGTGATGCCGTGCACGGCGAAGAAGTTCGAGGCGCAGCGGCCCGAGATGAACGCCAGCGGCGTACGCGACGTGGACTACGTCCTGACCACGCGCGAGCTGGCGCGGATGATCCGCCAGGCCAACCTGGCGTTCACCGAACTGCCGGCCGGCGAGATGGACGCCCCGCTGGGACTCTCGAGCGGCGCGGCGGACATCTTCGCGAACACGGGCGGCGTGATGGAAGCGGCGCTGCGCACGGCCTACGAAATCGTGACCGGCCGCGAACTCCCGGCGGAAAACCTGCACGTGAAGCCCATCGAAGGGCTCGACGGGATCAAGGAAGCCTCGCTCAAGATCGAACGTACCCAGCCGTCGTGGTCGTTCCTCGAAGGGGTGGAACTGAAGGTGGCCGTGTCCCACGGGCTCGGCAACACGCGGCGCCTGCTGGAGAAAATCCGCGCGGGCGAAGCGCGCTACCATTTCGTGGAAGTGATGACCTGTCCCGGCGGCTGCATCGGCGGCGGCGGGCAGCCGCGCATGACCGACGACTCCGTGCGACTCAAGCGGATTTCGGCGATCTATGCCGAAGACGAGTCCAAAAAGCTGCGCAAATCGCACGACAATCCGGCCATCCAAGAGCTCTACAAGGAATTCCTCGGCAAGCCCAACGGCCACAAGTCGCACGAACTGCTCCATACGCGATACGCGAAAAAAGAGCGCCGCTGAGCCGCGGCCCGCCGGGTTTTTCATGGCCATGGAAAACCGTCGGAAACGTTTTCCATGCGGCCATGGAAAAAGCGCCGAAAAGTTTTCCATGCCACGTACAAATCCGCCGCCGCGGCGGGTGCGAGCGGTTCAGATCGCGTAGACGACGACTTGGGCGGGCGGCAGGACGGCGGGGAGCGGCTGGCCGGTGAGCAGATCGGTCGTGGCGCCCGGATGGGGCAAGGTGAACGGCTGGGCATGGTGCATGTCGCTGTTGCCCAACACAACAAAGCCGTTTTTTGCGCCGGGCTTCTGGCGAACGTAGCCGGTGATGGCGCGGTTGGCGGTTTCCAGCGGGATGATCGTGCCGGGGGCGGGGTCGTTGAAAACGTCCTGGTGTTGCGCGCGCAGGGCGTGCACGCGGCGGAGCTCGGCGACGAGCGTGTCTGCGCGCGTCCAGTCCATCGCGGCGGCGCTGAAGAGCGGCAGCACGGCGGGCGGCAGCTGCGCGACTTCCTCGTTGGTGAAGTCGAAGCCGGTGTTGACGGGGACGGGTTCGGCGAGTTCGATGCCGTTGTGGAGGTAGGGGACGCCGGGGAGGAAGGCGCCAAGGGCCTGGGCGTAGAGGGCGTAGGCCTTGCCGCCGGGCCAGTGCACGGCCCGGGGGCAGTTGTGATTTTCAGCCATGGCCATGAAAGGCACCGGAAGCCCCGCGTCGTGGATCCAGCGCAGCCAACCGCGGAAATTCTCCGGATTGCGCACGGTCTGCATGAAGGGGCCGACGCAGACGTTGTAGCCTTCCTCGCGGGCGTGGGGCGTCAGGTTGAATTCCTCGGCCCACAGCGCGAAGTCGGGATCGACCTGGCGGGCGCGGGCGACGAGGCCGCGCTTGAGGTCGGCAGGCAGCGCGTGGCCCATGTCGATCATTACGCCATCGACGCCGAAGGTCGTCTGGTAGTGGGGGATGACTGCGGTGATCTTGTCCCACAGCGGGCGCACGATGTGCTCCGGGCGCGCGAGCTGGGCGGCGTACATCCGGACGGTGTTGTAGGCGATGTAGTTGAAGTCGGGGTGGTCGTAGAGGCGCAGGTAGGTGACGTCGGTCCACGGCGGCTGTTCGGAATCGGGGCCCCAGTCGCAGAAGGCGCCGGGAATGCGGACCGTCGCGGGCCGACCGGTGCGGGGATCGGGGGCGGTGCCGCGCCAGCCGCCGTTTTCCAGGTGGATGGTTACGGGCGCAGGCGGCACGGTGAACATGTCGCGGTAGATTTGGTGCGGCGGGAGCAGTTCGTGGAACCGCCCGTTGCCGACGGCGTCGTAGATGTTTTTCAGTTCGTCGGGCGTGAAAATCGGCGCGCCGTAGGTGTCTTCGGATTTTTCGCCGGGCCGGCGGTCGGGCACGTCGGCGCGGATCCAGTAGAACCACTCGGGGTGTTCCTTGGCCCAGGCCGCGTCCTTGGCGGCGGTGCGGAAGACGAATTCGACGACGATGCGGATGCCGAGATGGTGCGCGGCCGCCACGAAGGCGGCGAATTCGGTTTCGACGTCGAGTCCCAGCGCGGGCTCGGCGAGGTGCTCGTCGAGGGCGTAGGGGTCGCGGATGGCGAAGGCGCTGCCCATGTCGCCCTTGTTGCCGTCCTGGCCGATGGAGGTAATGGGGAGCAGGTGGATCACGTTGCAGCCGAGGGAGCGGATGAACGGCAACAGGGCAATGGCCTTCAGGAACGTGCCGGTTTCGCGCCAGCCCGAGGCAAGCGGCTCGCAGGAAATCCGGCCGTCGCCGTCGTGGTCGAAGGCGGCGCCGTAGCGGACGAGGAGGTTGTAGGCGATGGCGTTCTTGCCCCAGTCGCCGGGCAAGTCGCCGTCGGTGACGCGCGGCTGGGGCGGGGTGGCCAGCACGGTACGGATGCGGTCGATGAAAAAGCGTTCGGGAACCAGCGTCTGGCTCGCCACCGGCCCGGACGGATCGATCCATAGGCCGGGGAGGCGGTAGACCGGCGAAGGGGCGCGCGCCAGACGTTCTTCCAAACGGGCGACGACTTGATTCAAGGCATTGGTTTGCACGATGACGTCAGCAAAAGGTAGGCAATATGGAGCAGTGCGGGGGACAGGTAAAGGGAAAAACGCTTTACTTCGAAGAATTTTCGGTTTCGGTTTCTCGCCAATCGGCCCCGCGCCCGTGCCCAGGCCGGATACTCCCCAAGGCTTGGAACCGGTTAGGGCGGATTGAGTTTGGCTGGCCGGGTCGGGCGATAGAGATGGGCGCAAAGGCCTTCGTATAGGTCGGCGGCTTCGCCCAACGTTTCCGAAAGCGTGGGATGGGGATGGATGGTGCGGGCGAGGTCGGAGACACGGGCGCCGGTTTCCAAGGCGAGGGTCGCTTCGGAGATGAGATCGCCGGCGCCAGGGCCGGCGATGCCGACGCCGAGCAGTTTGTTCGAGCCGGGCTCGACAAGGATTTTGGTGAGGCCGTCGGTGCGGCCAAGGGACATGGCGCGGCCGCTGGCGCCCCAAGGAAACTTGGCGACCTTGACGGGTATGCCGGTTTCGGCCGCTTGCGTTTCTGTGAGGCCAACCCACGCGATTTCGGGATCGGTGAAAACGACGGCGGGGACATGGGTCGCAACGTGCGTCGCGCGGCCCAGAAGGCGCGCGACGAGCGCGCGGGCCTCATGGGTAGCCTTGTGGGCCAACATCGGGCTTCCCGCGACGTCGCCGGCGGCGAAAACGCGGGGATTCGCGGTGCGCCCGGCGGCATCGACGGCGATGAACCCGCGCTCCGCAAGGGCGATGCCGGCGCGTTCGAGCGCGAGCCCCTCGGTGAAGGGACGGCGGCCGACGGCCGCGAAGACGTGCGAAAAAGTTTCCGTGCGGGTCTCGCCGGTTTTCCGGTTTTCCAGTACGACGCGGAAGCCGGCGGCGGTTTCAGCGATCCCGGCGACCTGCGTTTGCAGATGGATTGCCGGGAACGTTTCGCGCAGACGCTTGGCCAAGGGCACGACCAAATCGCGATCGACGCCCGGCAGGAGGCCGTTCGCCATTTCGGCCACGACGACGCGCGCGCCGAGGGCGGCGTAGACCGAGCCGAGTTCGAGGCCGATGTAGCCCCCGCCCACGACCAGCAAATCGGCGGGGATTTCGGACAATGCCAAGGCCGCCGTGGAGTCCCATAG
>JAKLIL010000221.1 GCA_022709625.1 Verrucomicrobiota bacterium | reverse complement strand
TTGGCCCCTGGTGCCGATGGAGCGCAATCCGGATTGGGAGAACGGCGACTGGTGGCACATCGGCCTCGGCGTGCAACCCAACGGCACCGTCATCAAGTACGCCGTCATGATGGTCGACGGCCTCGGCGTTGAACATTGGGACAACAACAACGACAACGACTACACCGTGACGATCGGCGGCGGCACCAATACCCCCAGCGGCAGTTTCAAGCCGTACACGACCAACCCGACCTTCGGGCAGTACCGTTCGGGCGGCATTGCGATCGACGGCGCCAACACTGGCGGCGAATGGACCACCAACATGCTGATCGCCCTCGACATGGCCAACGACGATCCCCGTAGCCTTGGCAGCAACTGGACCATGCACGAGGCGCCGATCGACATGACCCACCTGTGGGCGTGCTGGGACGACAACAACCTGTACGTGGCCTGGCAGCTGGTCGACATCACCGACAAGATCGATCCGGACAATGCCGGCAGCGCGGGCGGCGGCAAAGTCTCCAACAACCAGGGGCTGTTGCTCTGGGCCGTGCTGGATACCAAGTCCGGCGGCAGTTCCAGCGACATGTGGGCGAAGAGCAACACATGGTCGGGCGCGAACACGCCGGACATGCAGCTCTACATGAATGGCAACTTCTACTCGGCCTACATGGGCCGGGCGGTGGGCGGTACCTACACCGTGCCCGAAGGAGGCGCCACCACCGACGACTACAAGACCTTCGACAGTTGGGGAATCGCCAAGGGCAAGGGCGATGCCTACGTCGGCGGTGCCCAGCTGTGGGGCGTGGGGGATGCGGACAACCGCACGGCGGCCGATGCCCCGAACCGCGATTTCATTGCCGAAGGCCATAGCACCGCCCGCGACAGCTTCTATGAGTTCAAAATCCCCTTCAACGTCATCGGCATCACCAAGGCGCAGTTGGAAAGCACCGGGATCGGCATCATGGCCGGCGGCGGTTCGCTGTCTTCGATGGACACCATTCCCAATGATGCCGCCACGCTGAACACGTCCGGCGTCGCCGGCGATAACTCATCGCTTGAGTGGGTGGATGCGGACGTCTTCAACGTCCCCTTCGCCCGTATCGGACACTAGGGAACGGTTGCGCGTATCTCAAAAGGCCGGCCCCGTGCGGGCCGGCCTTTTCCTGTTCGGGCGAGCAACCGCGGGGCTTGACCGGCGGGGGAGGGTTGGCATAGGTTCGCAGCAGACAAGAATGGCGCATGGCTAGAGACGGTATTCCAATCATGCTGGTATCCTTGGCGCTGACGCTTGCGGCGTTGGGGCTGTTCTTGGCATTTCGCCACGCGGGATGGGTGTTTTTGTGCGCCGTCTGCGCCCTCTTCACGCTGTTTACCGCCTATTTCTTTCGCGATCCGGAACGGGAGGTTCCGGCCGGTCCGGGCCTGATCGTTTCGCCGGCGGATGGCCGGATCATTGAAATCGCCGAGGAAAACAACGACTTCATGGGCGGTCGCGCCCGGCGCATCTCCATCTTTCTCAACGTGTTCAATGTCCATGTCAACCGCATGCCCTGCGACGGCAGCGTCGCCATGGTTCGCTATTGTCCCGGGAAATTCCTTGCCGCTTGGGACGAAAAAGCCTCGTTGGACAACGAGCAAACCCATGTCGGCCTGGTCTGCGGCGACCGTAAGTTCCTCGTGAAGCAGATCGCCGGCTTGATTGCGCGCCGCGTGGTGTGCCGCGCCAAGGAGGGCGTGGCCTATCGGCGCGGCGAGCGTTTCGGGATGATCAAGTTCGGTTCGCGGACGGATCTCTTTCTGCCGCTGGACGCGAAAGTGCAGGTGGCCGTGGGCGACAAGGTCCGCGGCGGGACGTCCGTGCTGGCGGTCTTGCCATGAACGCGGACCTGAAGATTTTCCGGGTGGTCCTGCCCAGCAGCATCACCAGCTTGAGCATCCTGTGCGGCCTGTTCGCCATTTTCAACGTGCTGCTCGGCCGCCAGAACCAGGGCACCTACACGGTATCGTGCTGGCTGATTATCGTGGCGGCGCTGATCGACGGCGTCGACGGCAAGGTAGCGCGGATGACCCATTCGAGCTCTCCGTTCGGCATCCAGTACGATTCCATCGCCGACGTCATCACGTTCGGGGTGGCCGCGACGGTCGTGCTGTTCCAACAGGTTTTCGCGGCCTTGGTGGAGGCCTCGCCCGCCTACTATCTCATTCCGGTCCTGTTTCTGCTTTGCGGCGCCATTCGCCTCGCGCGGTTCAACGTGACGGCGACCACCGGCGCGAAGAAATGCTTCCGCGGCCTGCCGGCGCCCACGGCGGCCAGCGCCATCATGGGCCTGTTTCTCTTTTCCCACGCTTTGGAAACCATTTACGGCGTGCCGCTGTCGCCGGCCTTCAAGGTGCGGCTCGCCGTGCTTTGGACCTTGTTGGTTTCGCTCCTAATGGTATCCGTGGTGGAATACAGCGTTACGGCCCGGTTCTTCCTGGGGGAAATGCGCCAACATTGGTTCCGGACGCTCGTCAATGCCTTCATTCTGATCGATCTGGTGGCCGGCTACGTTTTGTTCGACGACGCCGGCACGGCGTTTTTTCTGCTGGGCGCCTTCTACGTTGGCTACCATCTGTGGCTGGCCGGGGTACGCCTCCTGAAGCGGAATCTGTCCGGCACGGCTCCCGCCGCGAATCCAGCGGCGCCCATCGACGGCCCCTGAAAACGGCGGCGGGCCGCGCACGGGCGCAGGGGCGCGTTTAGGCTTGCGGTTCTTCCGGCGCGGCGGCGCGCGCGGCCTCGAGGATCTCGTCGCGCCGGCCTTCGGCGGCCAAAACGGCCTTGAATTGGGGATCGCGCAATGCAAACGAAATGCGCGACAGCAGGTGCAAATGAGTTCGCACGTCGGGCGAAAGCGGAATGAAGAGCGTGTTGACCGGTTTGCCGTCCAAGGCGGCGTAATCTACGGCCGTTTCCAGGAAACACAGGCAGATCGACGCCGTTGGCGTTTCCAACAAGGCGGGATTCCTGACGTGGGGCAGGGCGATGCCGTCGCCGATGCCGGTGGACTGCAGTTGTTCCCGAGCCAACAGCGCTTGGTAAAGGAAGTCGCGGTCGACATGGTCGGGTACCTTCAGCAAGCCCACCACGGCCTTGAGTACGTCGGCTTTGGCGGTTCCGCCCACCCGGTAGTGGATGCCGCCGTCTTGCAGCGCCGTCGCCAAGGAAGGCAGCGGTGCGTTTTCCTGGACCTTTTGATTCGCCTCCGGCGAGAAATTGATCCGCTTGGAGGTGGCCCAATCGAACAGCATGGCCCGATTGATCCGGTATTGCCCCGCAACCCGGTAGGCAGGAAGCCCACCCGACTGGATCCACCGATAGACCGTCTTTTCCGCAACTTGCAGCGCCTTGGCCGCATCTTTGACCGTCATTTGCATGTCGAAAAACTAGACTCCACGTCCAAAATTGTCAATCCAAGGCAACCCGTTTATCGGGGTCAGGCATTAAGAAAGTTAAGAATTCACCGAAAACTTAACTTTCTTAATGCCTGACCCCAAAGGGCGGGCTTGATATGGAACGGGCATTCAGTTATGGGGTAGGCATGATCCATCTTCGCGCGGCGCCCGATCTGGAAGAAAAGTTGCGCATTTTGTCGGCCGATGCGCAATACGACCTGTCGTGCGCATGTTCGTGCGGTTCGGGGGATCCGCGCCGGCGGGGACTCGACGATCGCTGGCTCTATCCGGTAACCCTGCAAAGCGGCGGCCACGGCCTGGTGTTCAAGACGCTGGTTTCGAATGCCTGCGCGAACGATTGCAAATACTGCCCGTTGCGCGCAGGACACGAGCCGGCGCCGCGCTGTTCGCTCTCGCCCGAGGAAATCGTCCGGGCTTTCCTGCCGTACTGGAACTCCGGACGGGTGCTGGGCTTGTTCTTGTCGAGCGGGGTCTGCGGGAGTCCGGATGCCGCCATGTCCCGCCTGCTGGCCGCGGCCG
>JAKLIL010000220.1 GCA_022709625.1 Verrucomicrobiota bacterium | reverse complement strand
GCCGTGCCTTGCCACGCGTGGTAGTCCGCCGCATAGTCCCGGTGGCTGTAGATCCGCCGCACGGCCAGGTGCGGTTCGATCTCTTCGCCGGTCATCCGCTCCACGTGGCGGACGAGGCGGTCCGCATAGGCCTCGCGCACCGCGTCGGTGTCGTCCAGTCCCGCGGCCAGCGGCACCAGCACAAACACGTTTTCGCATCCGGGCGGCGCCATGGCCGGATCGGTCTTGGTGATGCACGACACGTTGAAGCACGGGTGTTCCGGCCAGGCGCGTTTGCGGAAAATGGCATCGAAATGGCGGTTCCAGTCTTGCCGCAGGTATAGATTGTGATGGGCCAGGCGCTCCAGCCGCCGCTTCACGCCCAGATACAGCAGGAACAGGCACGGCGCCACGACGCGGCGTTGCCAGTAGCGCCGGCCTAGCGACCGATCCGTGGCCGCAAGCAGGTCGTTTTCCACGTGGGCGTAGTCGGCGTTGGCGAGTACGGCGTCGCATGGCAGGGAAACGCGGCCGCCGTCGGCGCCGCGCGCCTCCACGCCGACGGCCCGGCCGCGGTCGGTGGCGATGCGTTCCACCTCCGTCGAGAGCAGGAACTTCACCCCCTGCTCTTCCGCCAGCCGCCGGATGCCTTGGGCCATGGCCGAAAGCCCCCCCCGCGGATAATAAACTCCCTGGGTCAAATCCACGTGCGACATCAGGGCGTACATGGCCGGCGCGTGATACGGCGAGGTGCCCAAAAACACCATGCCGTATTCGAGGATCTGGCGCGACCGCCAATCGCGAAAGAGCCGGCCCACCGCCGCATCCAGGCGCCCCAGCACGTTCAGCTTGACCCCCTCGGTCATCATTCGCCAGTTCAGGAAATCGAAGACCGTGCGGTAGTCGCGATAAAGAAACTCGCCCACCGCGATTTTGTATTTGTAGGCGGCGGACTCCAGGTAGCGCTCCAGCCGTTTGCCCCCGCCCGGCTCCAGCTGGTCGAACAACGCCCGCTGCCCCTCTTGGCCGGGCGGCACGTCGTGCACCTCGCCCGGACCGAAAAACACCCGATACGAAGGATCCAGTTTATTGAGCTCGTAATAGTCCGACGTTTTCCGGCCGAACCGCGCGAAAAAACGATCAAAAACATCCGGCATGAGGTACCACGACGGCCCCATGTCGAAGGTGTAGCCGTCCTTCTTCCACAGCCGGGCCCGGCCACCGGCCTGATCGAGGCGTTCGACCACCGTCGCCGCAAAACCATCTTTGGCCAGCAGCGCCGCCGCGGCCATCCCGCCAATCCCCCCGCCGATCACCACCACTCGTTTGCCGGCTCCATCGTTCATGTGCGGTTTATAGTCCGGCCACGGCTGCCCGCGCAAGCGCCAAGCCGCCGCCAGCGGCGCAAACGGTCCGTTTGCGTCCGGGAAATACCGCTCGGCCAAGTCAGTCTTGCGCCCCTTTGGCCCGCAGGTATTCCGCAATGTCGACATGCCGGCGCGCCGTGGCGGCTTTCAGCGCCGTCCGTCCGTCGGCGGTTGTAGCCTGCCAATCGGCGCCGTGGTCCATCAAAAAGCGCACCACGTCCAAATGGCCGTTTTCGGCGGCGAAAATGAGCGCGGTGTAGCTGTCGTCGCCCTGGACGTTGATGTCCACCCCCCGTTCCGCCAAATAGCGGACCACGTCCAAATGCCCCTCCTGCGCCGCAAAGATCAGCGGGGTATAATTCACCGCGCCCCGCAGATTCACGTCGGCGCCTTTTTCCACGAGGAGCCGGACGATCTCGAGATGTCCCTTCTCGGCTGCAAAGATCAGCGGGGTGTAGTTGGCGGCGCCTTTCGCGTCCACTTCGGCCCCTTTTTGCAGAAGGATGCGGACGATTTCGGGATAGTTCCGCTCCGCGGCAAAGGCCAAGGCGGTATAGCCGTCGTCGCCGGCGACGTCGACGGCCGCGCCCTGGTCCGCCAAGAATTGGACGATGTCGGCGTGGCCGTTGCCCGCCGCGAACATCAGCGCCGTGCGCCCATCGGGCGAGCGGGCGTTTACCGCCGCCAGTATGCGCACAAGATTCCGGACCACCTCCAGATGGCCGTGTTCCGCCGCCGCCATCAACGGCGATCGGCCATCGGGGCCCCGGGCATTCGCCACCGCCCCGTTTTCCAAATGCCGGCGGCAATCGGCCCAATCCCCGTTTTGGGCCGCATCGAACAAGGCTGGATAGCGGACGGGTTCGGCGTGTTTTGGGCGGCAGCCTGCGCCCAGCGCCAGCAGGAGAACGCCAATTCCCACCCAACGGTTGCCGCTCATGGCCATGTCCCGCTGCCAACCGCCGTTTCGGAGGCTTGCCGCCGCACCTGGAGAAGCAAAGGTCCGGAGCAACTCAGGACAAACGGGAGTGGGCCGTCGAGCCACGCACCACCAGCGAGGTCGGCAGCAAATCGCTGCACTCGGTGATCTCGCCCTTGATGAGCTGCAGCATGCGGTTGCAGGACTCGATGCCGACCTGATACAGGTCGTGGCGAATCGTGGAGAGGCCCGGATTCACGTAGGCGGCGAGCTGGATGTCGTCCACCCCCATGATCGAAACCTCTTCGGGCACTTCGCGCCGATTATCGGCCATCCACCGCATTGCGCCGATGGCCATGCGATCGTTGGCCGCCATGATGGCCGTCAAATCGGGGGTTTGGGCCATGAGTTTGGCGGCGGCCGCATAGCCGCCGCGCTGGCTCCACTCCTCGCCGCCGTCCACCCAGGACACCTGTGCGGGGCCGGCGGGCCACGTCTTGCATACGCGGAGGAATTCGTCGCGGAACAACAGCCCCGTGAACGTGTTGGTGCCCGCAATCAGGCCAATGCGCCGATGGCCCAGGCCCATGAGATGCTCGGCAGCCAGGCGGGCCGAAGCGGCATAATCCACGCTCACGTAGTTCAGCTTCTTGCCCGGGAACAGATGGTTCACCAACACGAACTTGTAGGGACTGTCTTCGAACACCCCGAGATAATCCGCGTGGATGTCCGAGGCGATGAACAGCATGCCGTCGGCCCGCCGGCTGGCCAGCAGCTTGGCGTATTCCTGCGTCTTGACGAACTGCGCCGTCGCGATGTCCAGCAGGATCTTGTAGCCCTGCGAGGTGGCCCGCTCGTAAATGCCTGAAATCAATTCCCCAAGGTAGATGTCCGAAAATACGCGGGTCAGATTCGGGACCACCACGCTCAGCGTGCGGCTGGATTTCGATGCCAGTCCGCGAGCCGAGCTGTTGGGATAGAAGTTGTACTTCTTTACCACCGCCATGACGCGGTCGCGCGTCGCCTGGCTGATCCGAGGGTGGTTGTTCAGCACCAGCGAAACTGTGCTCAGCGAAAATCCGCTCTCTTTCGCGATATCCTTGATGGTCTTTCTCTTCATCGCCATTTCCTTCGGTATGATTTGAAACGACATTCTTGAGTAGACCGCTCGACAAGGCAAGTAAAATGATTCGGTAAAATATCCTCGTTTTAGCGGTAACATATTACCTGTTCCGGGGCCAAACCCGCCAAGGCAAGACCGCCCCCCTCCCCTCCGCCGTCCCGAATAGGTTTGCCTCAACCGCCCTGAACGTCTAATCTTCGCCGCAATTTAGGCGGTTCAGTCGCTGGTTCCAGCAACCCCAAGGAAATCCTCATGTCCAAGTAAATTTTCGTGACCGGCGGCGTGGTTTCCTCGCTCGGCAAAGGCATCACCGCCGCGTCCATCGGCCGCCTCCTCATCGCCCGCGGCCTGCGCATCCGCATGCTCAAGATGGACCCCTACCTCAACGTCGATCCCGGCACCATGAGCCCCTACCAGCACGGCGAGGTCTACGTCACCGACGACGGCGCCGAAACCGATCTCGACCTCGGCCACTACGAGCGCTTCACCGGCCAGCCCACCTCCCGCGCTTCCTCCGTCTCCTCCGGCCGCATCTACTGGGACGTCCTCCAGAAGGAACGCCGCGGCGACTACCTCGGCCACACCATCC
>JAKLIL010000022.1 GCA_022709625.1 Verrucomicrobiota bacterium | reverse complement strand
TTTCATTACCATGGCCGCCCTGCGCCACCTCTACGGGCCCGGCGAAGTCGTCGTTCCCACCCTCACCTGGGTCTCGGACGTCTCCTCCGTGCTCGCCGCCGGCCACAAACCCGTCTTCATGGACATCGATCCGCGCACCCTTGCCATGGATCCCAAGCAGGTCCGCGCCGCCCTGAATCCGAACGTCCGCGCGGTGTTCCTCACCCATTGCCAAGGCTTCGACGGCCTTGACGACGACCTCCTCGCCGAATTGCAGCAACGCCGCATTCCGCTCATCGAGGATGTCTGCGAATCGCACGGGGCGACCCACCACGGGAAAAAGTGCGGTACCTTCGGCCTGGCGTCCAATTTCTCCTTCTACTTCGCCCACCACATGAGCACCATCGAAGGCGGGATGGTCTGCACCGACGACGGGGATTTCTACCAAGCCGCTCGCATGCTCCGCTCCCACGGCATGGTTCGCGAGGCCGATTCGCCCGCCTTCCGCAAGAAGTGGGAAGACGCCGCCCCCGACCTCAACCCCAAGTTCATCTTCGCGTGGCCCACGGGCAACTACCGCAGCACCGAGATCAACGCCGTCATTGGCCGCTCCCAGCTCAAGCGGCTCGACGCCAACAACCGCCGCCGCACCGAGAACTTCCAGCTCTTCCTCTCCTTGATCGATCCCGGCCTCTACTGGACCGATTTCCGGGTCGAGGGCAGCGTGAACTACGCGTTCAACCTGGTGATGAACCACCCCGACCCTGCGCGCCGCGACCGCCTCATGGCCGCCATGGACGCCAATGGAATCGAGTATCGCCGCGGCAGCGCCGGCGGCGGCAACCAGCTGCGCCAGCCCTACCTTGCCGGCATCGCGCCCTCCAAGGCCGACGTCCCCCGCTTCTTCCCCGTCGTCGACCATGTCCATTTCTTCGGTTTCTACATCGGGAACTACCCGACCCTCGACGAAGCCCGCATCCGCTGGCTCTGCGGCATTCTCAATTCCGTTAAGTAGAAAACGCCCTGCACCTCTTTAGAGCCTGGCGCAAGTCGGTTGCCCCGGGCGATCGCGCGGCCCTTGCCCCGCTGGGCCGCGGGAGCGCCCTACTTGGCCAGTTCCTTCTTGGTCATGTTGAGCGAAGGCGCGCAGCGCCGGAGTCGAAACATCTCGGCCAAACCCCGCCGGCCAATCTGTGGGACCATGCCGAGATCCCTCGACAAGCTCGGGATGACAGCCATGCGCAGTCCGCGCCGTGCGTTTTCGTGAATGACCGCGCGCATACGCGCTGGCCGGGGGACGCGAAATCAGCGCGCCATCGCGTCGATGAGTTCGCGATGCTTCCGCGCCGCTTGGCGCGGATCGAAGCATTCCGCCGCGCGGGCCAGGCCGGCCTGCCCGATGCGGGCGGCGGCGGCGGGATCGGCGACCACCCGTTCCAGCGCGGCAAGAAACGAAGCGCCGTCGTCGGGCGCGAACAGGAACCCATCCGCGCCGTCGCGCACGATTTCCGCGATGCCGGGCAGGCCCGAGGCCACGACGGGCCGGCCCGTCGAGAGCCCGTTGTAGAGCGCGCTCGGAATGATGCCTTGGTTGTCGGACGAATTGCGCCGGTGGACCAGCACCGCGTCCATCGCGTTCAGCCACCGGTTCACGTCCTGCTTGGTCGGCAACCAGCCGGTCATATGCACGGCGGCCTGCAAGCCGCGCTTGGCGATTTGCCGGCGGCACCAGGTTTCGCCGCCCGCGCCGCCGATGATCACCAGCCGCCAGTCGGGATGCTTCGCCGTGGCCGTTTGCCACCAGTCCAACAACTGGTCGTAGCCCTTGCCGCCACGGATGATGCCGAAGATCGCAAAATGCTTGTGCTGTTCGTCGAGTCCCAGCTCCGTTTTCGTCGGCGCGGGCGCCAGTGGCCGGAACACGCCCGGATTCTGCGGGGCGTTGATGACCGCGATACGCGCTTCGTCCATTCCTTTGGCCGCCAGCAGCCGGCCTTCCGCATGGGTGCTGACCGTGGCTCTCACGTGGGATTGGTTCCAGCTCAGCACCTCGCGCCGCTCCATCCAATCCGCTACCCGGCGCCCCCAGCGCGTTTGGCCCAGCAGAATCGACCACCACCAGTCGCTCGTCGCGATGATGGTGGGGATTCCCAACTTCGCCACGCGCCCCGGAATCAGCGGCAGGGTCTCCTTGCAGATGATCAGGGCCGGCTCCAGCGCGCGGATTTGCCGCAGCAAGCCGTCCAGATGCCGGTACCACAGGCGGGTCTTGCGCCATTTGTCGCGCCCGGAGGTTTGGTCCACGGTAAGCGGCAACTCGATCACGCGCATCCGGCCGCGCAGTTCCGGATCGCGCTTCCCGTTGGCGGGCCCCATGCAGGCATAGACCAGTTCGTAGGCCGGCGCCAGCGCCTCGGCCAGTTCCCGCAGCGCCGGCCACTGGAACGCCTCGATCTCCGGCGGGTAGCGGTGCAGATACACCACGCTGGGTTTCCCATTGCCCATTTGCGCGCCCATGCTACCCTGCCCCCGTGAATTTGACCAGCGCCCGAATCTTGATCGCCGGCACCGAAACCTTGGCCGGGGCCGCCTTGGCGGCCGAAGCCCGGCGCCGCCGGCTGGCAACGGCTGCGCTGTCCGCCGAGGAAACCGCCGGCTGGGCCAACGCCAAGGTCGTCGAAAAGGCCATGGAAGCGGCCCGGCCCGACGTCGTCTTCGTGGCCGCCGGCGCATCGGGCGGCATCGGACTCAACCAGTCCCAGCCCGCGCGCCTGATGGAATCCAATCTGCGCGTGGTTCTCAACGTCCTCGGCACGGCCGCGCGCCTGCGCGTGCCCCGCTTGCTCTACCTCGCCAGTTCCTGCTGCTATCCCCGCGACGCCGCCCAGCCCCTGCGCGTCGAGAGCCTGATGACGGGCCCGTTCGAGCCAACCAACGCCGCCTATTCCGGCGCCAAACTCGCCGGCCTCCTCTACTGCGAGGCCGTCCGGCGCGAATGCCATCTGGCCTGGTTTGCCGCGATTCCCGCCACGCTCTACGGCCCCGAAGACCATTTCGACCCCGACCAAGCCCATGTCGCTTCCGGCCTCCTGGTCCGGATGCACGCCGCCAAGCAGCGCAACGTACCCGCGATCTCCGTGTGGGGCACGGGCAAGCCGCGGCGCGATTTTTTGTATTCCCGCGATTTGGCCGACGCCTGCTTCTTCCTCGCCGAGCGCTACGACGCCGCCTGCGGACCCATCAACGTCGGCCCCGACACCGACCTGTCCATCGCGGAAGTCGCCGCGGCCGTCAAACAGGCCGTCGGCTACGCAGGTCAACTGGAATTCGACGCCTCGAAGCCCGACGGCGCACCCCTCAAGCGCCTCGACGCCGCCCCCCTCCGCGCCCTCGGCTGGAAACCCAAGACGGATTTCGCCGCCGGCCTGCGCAAGACCTATGCCGCGTACTGCAAGCAGAAGCGGCATTTCGAGCCAAGCTAGGGGCGCACCCCCCCCCCCGCGCCGACCGGGCCGCCCTCTGCCGGGCCGCCTGAGCCGGATTGAGTAGCCTTATCCGTTGATGAGATCGACCATCCGCTGCGCCAGCGCCGGCCGCGAAAGCCCCTGGGCCGCCAGCAGCGCGTCGCGCGGACCGATCTCGAAGCCGTAGCGCGGCGCGAGGCCGGCATGGGCCCATTTCGCCTTGGGCAGGCGCGGGCCAAGATGCATCGCCAGCAAGCCATCCATGCCCCCGCGACCGACAAATCCTTCTTCCATCGTCAGAATCGCGCGGCACGACCCCAGCGCCGCCGCCAGCGCGACCAGGTCGGGCGCCGCCAGATCCATCAAATCCACCGTCAGGACGGGAACGCCGGCCGCTTCCAGTTCGTCGCGCACGCCGAGCGCCAGATGGTTCATGTAGCCGGTCGAAACGACGGCGGCCGCCGCGCCGGCGCTGCCGCCGAGACGAAATCCCTGCCGCAATTCGTCCGCCGTCGGCGCCGGCCCGAGGTCGGGCAGCGGATGGCTGTCGAGCCGCACGTAGCGCACGCCCGGGGCATCCAGCGCCCGATTCGCCATGGCGGTGGCCGTCGCGGCGTCCGCCGGCGACCACACGCCGACGTTCGGCAGCGCCCGCATCACGGCGATGTCTTCCAAGGCCTGGTGGGTCGGGCCGGACACCTCGTAGCTGTAGCCGGCCCCGACGCCGACCAGCGTCACGTTCAGCGGCCGGATTTGCGAAAGGATGGCGAGATTGATGCGGATCTGCTCGAGACAGCGCATCGTGATAAACGGCGCGATGGCGTAGGCCGCGACGCGATATCCCTCCAGCGCAAGGCCCGTCGCCACGTTCACGAGATTCTGCTCGGCAATGCCCATGTTCAGGAAGCGCCCGGCAAAATCCCGGCGAACGCCGTCCAGGACGGGCGAGCCGAAATCCCCGGTCAGGAAGAATACGTCCGGCTCCGCGGCCATCCGCTCCTTGACCGCCTGGATGCACGCGGCGAGCGTCAGCAGGCCGACCGGCGACCGCTGGCGCGATTCGATCCGCACGTTGACGAGCGCCACGCGCCGGAATCCGCCGGCGGCGGAGGCGGCTTCTTCGGTTTCCTTTTGCCCATTCATCCGGTCCATGATACCCTGCCCGCATGAATTTGACCAGCGCCCGGATTTTGATTGCCGGCGGCGAGACCCTCGCCGGAGCCGCGCTCGCGGCCGAGGCGCGGCGCCGCCGGCTGGCCGCCACGACGCTGTCCGCCGCCGAAACCGCGGGCTGGGCCAGCGCGACGGCCATCGAAAAGGCCATCGGCGCGGCGCGGCCCGACGTGGTCTTCGTGGCCGCCGGCGAGTCGGGCGGCATCGGCCTCAACCGCGCGCATCCGGCGCGCCTGCTGGAATCCAACCTGCGCGTGGCGCTGAACGTGCTGGGCGCGGCGGCGCGCTTGCGCGTGCCGCGGCTCCTGTACCTCGCCAGTTCCTGCTGCTATCCGCGCGACGCCGCGCAGCCCCTGCGGACCGACAGCTTGATGACCGGCCCGTTCGAGCCGACGAACGCGGCCTATTCCGCCGCGAAGCTCGCGGGGCTCGTGCATTGCGAAGCCGTCCGCCAGGAACACGGCTTGGGCTTTTTCGCGGCGATCCCCTCCACCCTCTACGGCCCGGAAGACCATTTCGATCCCGACCACGCCCACGTGGCGTCCGGTCTCATGGCCCGCCTGCATGAAGCCAAGCAACGGAAAGCCCCCGTCCTTTCCGTCTGGGGCACGGGGAAACCCCGCCGAGACTTCCTGTTCTCGCGCGATTTGGCCGACGCCTGCTTTTTCCTGGCCGAAAACTACGACGCGGCCCAAGGCCCCATCAACGTCGGCCCCGACGAGGATTTGTCCATCGCGGACGTCGCCGAGACCGTGAAGCAGGTCGTCGGATTCGAAGGCGATCTGGAATTCGACGCTTCGAAACCCGACGGCGCGCCCCTCAAGCGCCTCGACGCCGCCCCCTTGCGCGCGCTCGGTTGGCGGCCCCAAACCGCTTTTGCCGACGGCCTGCGCGAGACCTACGCGGCTTTCCTGAAACCGCGGCATTGATCTTGCCCAACCCCTTTCCTTGGGGTATGTTGTGTTTTCCTTTTTGTACCGAAGGAACCCGGCAAGGCGAATCATGCCCCTCGACATATTATTCATCAATCCCGGCAACCAAAAGGCCATCTACCAAGATTTGGCCCGCGAATTCACCGCCGTCGACCCGCCGGTCTGGGCCTCGCTGCTGGCCGAATCCATCCGCCGCCAGGGCCGGTCGGTCCAGATCCACGACATGAACGTCTCCGGCTGGGACGACGCCATTCGCGACCGCCTGCTGGCGCAAGCCCCCCGCCTGATCGCCGTGCTCGTCTACGGCCACCACCCCTCCGCCTCGACCCAGACCATGCCGGTCGTGCGGCCGCTGCTGAAAGATCTCAAGGCCGCGGCGCCCGGCATCCCCGTCGTCCTCGGCGGCACGCATCCCTCGGCGCTGCCCGAACAAACGCTTGCCGAAGAGGCGGCGGACTACATCGTCGAGGGCGAAGGACTCTACGGCCTCCTCGGGCTGCTGGACCACCTCGTCGATGGCCGGGACTTCGCGGCGATTCCCGGCTTGTGGCACCGGACCGGAAAAGGCGCGGCCCGCACCGCGCCGCCCCGGCCCATCGAACACCTCGACGAGGAATTGCCGGGCTACGCGTGGGACCTGCTGCCGCCGCTGAAGAACTACCGCGCCCACAACTGGCAGTGCTTCCAGTATTTCGAACGGAGCCGGACGCCCGATTTCACCGACGTCCGCAGCCCCTACGTGTCGATCTACACATCGCTGAACTGCCCCCACGACTGCGACTACTGCTGCATCCACACCATCTTCGGCAAGCCCGGCATCAAGAACTGGTCCATGGAGACCGTCGCCGGGTGGATCGATACGCTGGTCCAGCAGCACGGCATCCGGAACATCCGCTTCGCCGACGAGCTGTTCATGCTCAACCGCGCGCGCGTCGTCCGTTTCTGCGAATTGCTCGAGCAGCGCGGCTACGACCTGAACATCTGGGTCTACGTGCGCATCGACCGCGTGTTCGACGACCTGCTGCCCCGGCTCCGGAAAGTCGGCGTCCAGTGGGTCTGCCCCGGCATCGAATCCGGCAACGCCGACGTCCGCGCGGACGTGAACAAGGAACTCCGCCGCGACGTCGTCTCCGCCATCCAGGCCTTCCGCGACGCCGGCATCCACGTCATCGGCAACTACATGTTCGGACTGCCGCACGACACGCGGGAAACCATGCAGCAAACCCTCGACCTGGCGCTCGAGCTCAACTGCGAATTCGCCAACTTCTACACCGTGATGGCCTACCCCGGCTCCGACCTCTACCGGCGCGCCCGCGCCGCCGGGCTCGTGCCCGACCGCTGGGAGGCCTTCTCCCAGCACGGCTACTGGACCCAGCCCCTGCCGACCGACCACCTTTCCGCCGCCCAGGTCCAGGCCTTCCGCGACGAGGCCTTCCAGACCTATTTCCGCAACCCCGCCTACCGCAACCGGGTCCGGGAGCTTTTTGGCCAGAAAACTTGCGACCACCTCGACAAGATGGTATCCATTCCCATTCAACGCCGTCTCACAGAAACAGGAACCCCATGAACGACATCGCATTCCTCGAGAAAAAAGCCTACGACCTCCGCAAGAAGGTCCTCGACACCTGCATTCGCGCCAAAACCGGCCACGTGACGTCCTCGATGTCCTGCGCCGAGATCATGAGCGTGCTCTTCCACGGCGGCATCCTGCGCTACGATCCCAAGCGCCCCGACTGGCCGGACCGCGACCGGTTCATCCTCAGCAAAGGCCAGGCCAGCCCCATGCTGTACGCCGTCCTCGCCGACGCCGGCTACTTCGACGAAGCCCAGTTGAAGGCTTTCGCCCAGAAGGACGGCAAGTTCGGCGTGCACCTGCAGCAGAGCGTGCCCGGCGCCGAAATCACTTGCGGCTCCCTCGGCCAAGGTTTCGGATTCGCGGCCGGCATGGCCCTCGCCGCCAAGATGGACCTCAAGAACCACATGGTCTACACCCTCCTCGGCGACGGCGAAAACCAGGAAGGCTCGATCTGGGAAACCGCGATGTTCGCCTCCCACAACCGCCTGAACAACCTCGTCGCCATCCTCGACCGCAACTACCAGTGCGTGCTCGACTTCACCGAGAACTTCCTGAGCCTCGAGCCCGTCGACAAGAAGTGGGAAGCCTTCGGATGGAACGTCATCCGCGTCGAAGGCCAGTCCGTCTCCGAGCTGCTCAACGCCCTCCACGGGTTGCGGTCCCGCCGCCGCCCCAACCCCTCCATCGTGATCGCCGACACCACCAAGGGCGCCGGCATCGATTTCATGTCCTGCGTGCCGCTCTGGCACGGCGCCGCCCCCGCCGGGGCCGACGCCAAGCAGGCCGTCGCCGAACTCGAAAGGAACTCTCCCCATGCCTAATCCCATCAGCCAGCGCGATTCCTTCTGGAACAAGATCTACGAGATCGCCAAGAACGACCGGCGCGTCGTCATCGTCTCCGCGGACATGGGCGCCCCCTCCCTCGACCGCTTCCGCCGCGACCTGCCCGGGCAGTTCATCAACGTCGGCATCGCCGAACAGAACGGCATCCTGGTGGCGTCCGGGCTCGCCCGCGAAGGCAAGCGTCCGTTCTTCTACGCCATCGCGCCGTTCGCCGTCTTCCGGCCGATCGAGCTCACGCGCGTCAACAACGCCATCATGAAGATTCCGATCACCATCGTCGGCGTCGGCGCGGGCTTCAGCTATGAAGACTCCGGCCCCACCCACCATCTCCTCGAAGACATCGCCGTCGTGCGCGCCTTTCCCAACATCACCGTCCACAGCACGAGCGACGCCACCCTGGCCGCCGCCGTCGCGGAGCAGTCCTGCCAGTGGCCGACCGCCAACTACGTCCGTCTCGACCGCCAGGTCCTGCCGGACGTCCACGTCGGCCAGACGGTCGACTTCAAGGCCGGCTTCGCGGTCCTCCGCTCCGGCAAGCAGGCGCAGCTCGTCGCCACCGGCTACATGGTCCACAAGGCCCTCAAGGTCGCCGACCTGCTCAAGGCCGACGGCATCGACCTCGGCGTGATCGACCTGTTCCAGCTGCCCTGCGACGGCGACGCGCTGGTCAAGCAGATCCAGGCCGCGCCGAAGCTCTTCACGCTGGAGGAGCACTTCCTCCCCGGCGGCTTGGGCTCGGCGATCCTGGAAATGCTGGCCGACCGCGGCGCGGCCCTGCCCGTCCACCGCTTCGGCATGGGCAACCCCGGCACCTACTCCTACGTCTACGGCGGCCGCGAAGCCATCCACGCCTCCTACGGACTGTCCCCGGAACAAATCGCCGCCGACGTCCGCAAGGCGCTCAAGTAGCCGCGGCGCGGCTCATGGCGCAGGGCTCCGGCCCTGCGCCTTTTTTATGTCCCGCCGCCGTTTGACATCCACCCAACCCCTTGGCATGCTGATTCCGTGATTCCGCAAGCCGTCATCCTGCTCGGGGGCAAAGGCACGCGCCTCGCGGCGCAGTTTCCCGACCGGCCCAAATGCCTCGTGCCGGTTGCCGGCCGCCCCTTCCTCGAGTGGCAGTTCGACTGGCTCAAGCGCAACGGCATCGTCCGCGTCCTGCTCGCCGCCGGGCACAAGGCCGACGTGCTGGATGGATACCTGGCCGCGCGGCCCGTCGACGGGCTCGACATCGCCCTCTCCCGCGAGCCCGCCCCCCTCGGCACCGGCGGCGCCCTGAAGTTCGTCGAACCGCGGCTCGCCAGCGACCCGGTGCTGGTCTTCAACGGCGACTCCCTGACCCCGAAACTGGATTTTTCCACACTGTGGAAAACCGGCCATGGATTTTTCCACACTGTGGAAAAAAAGTTTCCGCACTGTGGAAAAATCCTGGTGGCTCCCATTGAAAACACCGGCCGCTTCGGCACGGTGGAATCCGATCCGGACGGCTACGTGACCGCTTTCCGCGAAAAAGCCGATCGCGCCGCCGGTTTCGTCAACGCGGGCATCTATCTCCTGCCGCGGAACATCCTCGCCGGCATCCCGGCCGGCAAGGCGGTTTCGATCGAGACCCAAATCTTCCCCGCGCTCGCCGCGCAGCGCCGCCTTGTTGCCATCCCGATTCCGCCGCCGCTGCTCGACATGGGCACCCCCGACGGCCTCGCCGCCATGGAACAGTTCCTGCGCGGATGAAAACACCCCGCTGGCCGCTGCTGGTTCTGCTGCTGGCGACCGCACCCGCCCAGGCCCAGCCCGCCGCCGTGGATTTGAGCCGCTGGCAGACGCCGGTGAAAAACCAATGGGGCCGCGGCAATTGTTTTATCCACGGCACGGTGGCCGCCATGGAAGCCGCCTACAAGCGGGCCGGCTATGGCGACCTCGATCTGGCCGAACTGTTCTCGGACTACCTGGGCCAGCTGTTTTTCCTCGAAACCGTGCAGCTGGACGGCCGCTGGTACACGACGACCATGCGCGTGCCGTCCGCCACCGGACGGGAAACCAGCATCGAATCCGACCACGGCATGTCGGTGGAATCAGGCGCCCCCGGCATGGTCCTGGCGATACCCGAAGAGAAGCACATGCCCTACCGCCCCCGGCCCGAGGACCTGGGCGGACATGCCGACAAGAACGATCCTTTCTGGGCCAACCAGTACGCGGTCAGCAGCTACAACCTCGATCCGCGGTTCCTGCCTTTTTCCGCGCTGTCCGCACCGCGGTATTACCAGGTCAAGACCGTCGAGTGGCTGCCGAAGGACGACGCCCGCAACCCCGCCGCCATCGAAGCGGTGCTGGCCGGCGGACACGAAGTCATCTGGGATTTCCGCCTGGCGGGCGATTTTTCCGGAACCGTCTGGCGGTACGCCGGGCCCGCCGGCGACGCCGGACCCCATCGCATGCTGATCATCGGCTACGACCGCACCGACCCGCGCCATCCGTATTTCCTGGTGAAGAACAGCTGGGGCGACGTCGGCGTCTACAACACCAACGACTGCTACACGCGCATCGAGTACGCCTATCTCGAGTACGGCGAGTGGGCCTCGTACGTTTCGGCCATCGAACCGCCCAAGCCCTGGCCGGAACTGCAATTCATCGGCCGCTGGAACCTGCAGCTTGGCGACCGCACCGGCACCCTGGACATCTATCATCTGCCCGGCATGATGCAGAAGGATTTCGACCATAACCAATTCAAGGACGAGGCCGGCCGCCAACTCCAGGACCGGCGTCTGGGCGCTTTCTATCTCCACGACGATCCCAGCCAGGCCTGTCGCGTCAACGGCACCATTCGCGGCCAGGCCATCACTCTGTACATTGATTTCGACCATCCGGCCGCACGTTGGGACTTGCTGCGCGGTTGGAGAGTCGATTTCACGCTCGATCCGCGGAATCCCCATCGCCTGCAGGGCCGGTTCGCGGCCCCCGGCGGCGGACGCGGCGAGGCCCGCGCCAGCCGCAACCAGAAGCCGATTTCGCCGATCGAGCCGCCGCCCGCTCCCGCGCGGGAGGCGGCACCCTCCGCACCGGCCGTCACCGATGCAACGCCGGATGCCATGATCCAGCGGCAGAAGGAGGAGGAAATCCTGAAGTTGGAGGCAGCGGAACAGATGACGAAATCCGCCGCCGGCGATTCCCCCATCCGGCAGAAATGGCGCGAACTGGGTGCAGAAGATGGATTCCTTGGCCTGCCGCAAACGGAAGAACGGGTTTGCCCGGATGGCCGCGGCCGTTACATTCACTTCGCCGGCGGCTCCATCTATTGGTCTCCGGAATCCGGCGCGCATGCCATCTACGGCGCCATCCGCGAGAAATGGGCCGCGCTCGGCTGGGAAACCTGCAGTTTCCTCGGGTATCCGACTACGGATGAATGCGGCACTCCGGACGGAACCGGACGGTTCAACCATTTCGAAAAGGATGGTTCCATCTACTGGACGCCGGCGCATGGCGCATGCGAAATCCATGGCCCGATCCGCACCGAATGGGCGCGGCAGGGTTGGGAAACCGGACCGCTGGGTTATCCAATCTCCGACGTGCAGATGACGGACGACAAATCCGGCTGGCTCTGCCGCTTCGAACACGGAATCATCCATTGGGACCCCGCCCGCGGGGTGCAAACAGACCCGGTCAAGTGACGAAACTCAGCGCTTCACGCTGAACGCGATCTTGTCCGGATGGTCGGGGTCGAAATCGGCCTCGACGCGGGCGCCGTCGGGAATTTCGCCGGCGAGGACTTTGGAGGCCAGTTCATCGAGCACCAGGCGCTGGATGACGCGCTTGAGGGGGCGCGCGCCGAAGATGGGGTCGTA
>JAKLIL010000219.1 GCA_022709625.1 Verrucomicrobiota bacterium | reverse complement strand
TTTGGCGCTCGCTTTTGCCCGACGAAACCGGCAGGACCGCCGCGCCGATCTTTTCCACGCCGTAGTGGTGGCCGATGCCGCCCGTGAAGAAGCCGTAGCCGAACGCGATCTGCACGATGTCGTGCTTCGTCACGCCGGCCGCGGTCTGCAGACGCGCCATCAGTTCCGACCAGGTATCGAGGTCCTGGCGGGTATAGCCCACGACCGTCGCCTGGCCGGTGGTGCCCGACGACGCGTGGATGCGGACGATGTCTGCCATGGGAACCGCAAACGCCTGGTACGGGAAACACCCCCGCAGGTCGTCCTTGGTCGTGAACGGCAGTTTCGCGACGTCCGCCAGCAACTGGATATCCCGCGGGGCCACGCCCGCGGCTTCCATCTTCTGGCGATAGTACGGGAGCTTGTCCCACGCCGTCTTGACCACTTTCCTGAGGCGCTTGAACTGTAGGACTTCGAGGTCTTTCCGCGACATGCACTCGCACGCCGGGTTCCAGACGCGGTTTTCGGGCTTGCACGTCACATTCATAGGTTGCCCCACTGTATACCCCCCTTCCGCCTCCGTTCAACCTCGAATGCCCGGCCGGACCCCTCGGGGGCGCATCCCCGTTTCACTGACCGTAATCCTTTCCGGAGACTTCCGCAGGGGTCGAGCTTGCTCGATCCCGGTTTGGATTCGAATACGTCCGGGTTTGGCTTTCGGGAACAATCCGGGATTCAGCAAGCTGAACCCCTACAATGGCCGAACCATGCATCCGGACGATGCCCGCATGCGACCGATGTCAACGAAACGGGGATGCGCGCCCCCCTCGGCCAAGTTTGCCAATACGTTGGCGTGCTCGGCATGGCCTCGCCGGCCACCGCGCGCCAACGGATTCCAAGGCGAATTCCAAAACGGCTTGCCCGGCCGGCAGAGCGGAGGGTATTCTGCGAGGTGGATCAAGGAGACGCTCCCATGGATATTGAAAAGGGTTCCGTTTGGATTCCGTTCCCCACCCTGGAACGCTTCATGCACGACGTCTTCATCGGGCTGGGCGCGCCCCGGGCCGATGCCGCCATCTGCGCCGCCGTCCTGATCGCCGCGGACAAGTACGGTTTCGATTCCCACGGCATCTCGCGGCTCAAGCCCATCTACTACGACCGCATTCGCCAGGGCATCCAGCGTGCCCAAACCCGCATCCGCACGGTCAAGGACACGACCACCACCGCCGTTCTCGACGGCGGCAACGGCATGGGCCACGTCGTCGCGCACAAGGCCATGACCCTCGCCATCCGCAAAGCGCGGAAATACGGCCTCGGCATGGCGGCCGTGCGCAACTCCACCCATTTCGGCATCGCCGGCTACTACGCCCTCATGGCGGCCGAGGCCGGCATGGTCGGAGTCTGCGGCACCAACGCCCGACCGTCGATCGCCCCGACGTTCGGCGTCGAAAACATGCTGGGGACCAACCCCCTCACCTTCGCCATGCCTACCGACGAGCGATTCCCGTTCCTGCTCGACTGCGCCACCTCCATCGTCCAGCGCGGCAAGATCGAAATCTACGCCAAGCTGAACCGGAAAATGCCGCCGGGCTGGGTCGTCGCCCACGACGGCACATCGAAGACCGATCCGCACGCCGTGCTGGCGGACCTCGTCGCCGGCACCGCCGCGCTCCTGCCGCTGGGCGGGGCCGGCGAAGACCACGCCGGTTACAAAGGCTACGGCTACGCCACCGTCGTCGAAATCCTCTCCGCCGCCCTCCAGCGGGGCGCCTACCTCAAAATGCTCAACGGCGTGGACGCCAAGGGCCGGAAAATCCCCTATCCGCTCGGCCACTTCTTCCTCGCCATCGACGTCGCCCATTTCACGCCGCTGGCGGCGTTCAAGAAGATCGCCGGCCACATCCTCCGCGAACTGCGCGCCTCGCAAAAGGCCCCCGGCCAAAAACGCATCTATACCGCCGGCGAAAAAGAATACCTGACCTGGCGGACGCGCCAAAAGAAAGGCGTACCCGTCAACCGCGAAACCCAGAAGGAAATCCTCGCCATGCGCGATGAACTGGGACTCAAGAAATACAAGTTCCCTTTTGAATAACAAGTGGAGCCATGAGTACGGGAGGTAGTCCATGATGTTTATAACGCTGCTCGGGGTGACGTTTCTGATTGCGCTCGCGGTGTCGTGCATCGTGGTGCGGATGTTCCGCAAACCGATCGATGCCATCCTGGCGCGCATCATTTCGGACAAGATCAGCGCGGCTTGGTCGCGCTACCTGCGCTTCGCGATGTACGTGACCGGGATTTCCAGCGGCGTGAATCTCTGGAAGATCGAACAATACATCACGGCGCCCCAGCACAAGGATTCCCGGATCGTGGAATTGACCAAAGCACGTTGGGTGCTGGAAGTCTACCGGACGGTGATCGAAACCCTGCAGGGCATCGCCTGGATGCTGCTGGTGTTCTTCGTTTTCGCCCTGATTGCCTTCGTGATCGTCCGGATTTTTGAATTCAGGCAGCAAGCGAAAGACCTGAAGGCGGCGCCGTAATCCGGCCGCGCCGGCAGAAGCCCGGCCTCACTGCGGCGGGAAATCGAGGTGGGTCTGGAACAGTTCGACCAGCCGGTCGGCCGCGTCCTTTTCGTTCCCGCCCATGACCTCGATTTTCACGGCGGACCCCTCGTGCAATTCCAGCGACAGCAGTTGCATCACGGAACTTACGTCGCACGAGCCCGTGGAATTCGTGATCCGAATCGTGCCGGGATAGTTCTGGAATTCCTTGACGATGACCGCCGAGGGCCGGCAATGGATCCCTTGGTGGTTGGCTACGATGGCGTTTCGAATCTGCATGGGAGGCGCGAAAAGCGGCGGATTCAGCCACGTCGCCACCGCCTTGTCTAGCGTAAAAATCGGTTGAAAACCGAACCGTCCGCAAGGATCACGGGACCGCCACGCGGATGGCGTAGACGCGCAGACCGCTGGCGTTGGCCGGTCTGGAGCCGCTGGTCGTCGGGCCGAAATCGTCCACGAAGGCGTGCGTGCCCGCCGTCGGATTGGTATCCAGCCAAGTGCCTTGCGCCGGATTCAGGAACGGTTGCCAGTCCCATTGGCCGTCCGTCAGGCCGTCGGCGAAAAAGATCGTGTAGAGTCGCTGGGGCGCCGCGGTGTGCACGAGCACGTTGGAAGCCGTCGTGGAGGAAATGCTCGCCACGAAGAACAGGGAGGTGGGATTGTTGGCCAAGGTGTTGGCGATGTATTCGTCGCGGTTGGGCACTTCGTCTTCGTCCTTGTCGAGTCCGCCGTCGGCAGCCAGTGGATTGAGCTGGTTGGCCACTTCGTACCCGTCGGGCATCTGGTCGCCGTCGGTGTCCCACGCCTCGTGGTCGGTGCCCAGCGCGGTCTCGTTGGTGTTGGCCAAGCCGTCGCCGTCGAGATCGCGCGCGCTGGCTTCGCTGAATGCCAGCGCCACCGACCAATTGGTGGCGGAACTGGCCGTCTCGAACTGTTCGACGAGCGGCAGCTCGCGGTTGTCCCACCCCGCGTTGGCGATGGCGCCGTTGAGGAACGCCATGTTCCGGCCCGCCACCACGTAGGCCTCCCCGCCCTGCGAGTTTATCAGCCCACGGAAACTGGCATCGGCCCGCGCGCCCAGATTGGAGGAACCGTGCAGCATCAGGTCGAACTGGTTGGGGCCCAGCCCGTAGCGGGAATACATCGTGCCGACCTCGGGCTTCATGGCATACTCCGCCCGCGCCATGTCCCGGCCCTGCGCCAGGGAGATTTTTTTCACCACGGCCCCGTCCGCCGAAGCGAACGTCCAGGAATCGGTGCCTTGGACGGGCGGAGTCGTCAAGAAGCAGTCCATGTCGACGTAGGCGTTCGTGCGGCCGGTGCAATACCGGTCCTTGAAGGCCGAGCAGCGGTTGTTGTCCGCGCCCTCGTTTTCGGATTCCTCCGCGGGATTGGCGACGGGCACGCCGATCAAGGCGATGGCGTCGCCCGCGGCGGCGTTCG
>JAKLIL010000218.1 GCA_022709625.1 Verrucomicrobiota bacterium | reverse complement strand
AGCAGCACGTTGGCGAAGTGGAATCCCCACGGATTCACCGGGGAAGCCCCCAGAAACTCGACGTCGAGCAGGTAGGAAATCCACAGGAGGGGGACGTACATGCACTTGTCGCCATGGAGTTCGGTGAACGCCTGGCGAACGGCGTCCCAGGAAAATCCATTGAAGACGATGGGATTGTGGATGATGAAGACCGGATCGTCGTAGTTGACGAGGGAAAAGGACAAGGCGGGGTAGAACAACGCGAACGTGGCGGCAAAAATCAGCAGCGCCGGGCAAACAATGCGGAGAAAAATGGATTTCATGGCGCGTTCTTGTGCGTGGTGGACAGCCCTTTGCCGAATTGCGTGGCCAGCAGGCGGGAGAAGGCTTCCTCGCGATAGGGTTGGTTTTGCCGGTACCGGGCCTGGCGGGAAACGAGTTTTTCCCGAAATGCGCGCAGTTCGGGGGTGTCCGCGTCGGGCAGCGCTGCGAGCGCGGTTTGGATGGTCTGGACGGCGGCCAAAAAGTCGCCGGCGTTGGCTTGGGCGGCGGCCAAGGTGTCCAAGGCGCCGGGGCCGGGCGGCGCCAGCGCCTCGCAGACCTGTCGGGCCAGCGCAAGGACCGCGGCCGGCGGGGCGGGGGACCAGTCGGCCGTGGCCAGTCCCCAGGTCAGGTTGTTCAACAGCCGGGGCTGGTCCGGTGCGGATTGGATCAGCCGTTGGAAATAGATCCAGGCGTCGTCGCGATGGAATTCCATCCACTGGTGGAGATAGTAGGGCAGCAGATCGGCTTGTTCGAGCGTGGTTTTCTCCGCGTAGGCCGGAAAGCGGCGGGCATGCTCCAAGGCCAAAAGCAACGCGCCTTTCTCAAAGGCGGCCACCATGGCGAGGAGGTGGAGATAGGGCTGGCTTTCCCGTTGGTTGGGAAACACGGCCATGGCGCGCTCGGCGTAGCGGATCGCCTCGTCGTACTGGCGCGACATCAGGGCGTAGCGGGCGAGATCCCATGCGATGGCATGACGGGCATAGGGATTGGACGCGGCGGGAACTTGAAGCAGGAAGGTCTTGGCGGCGGCGGGCCCCTGCAATGCCGCGAGGCAACGGGCCTTGCCGCCCAAGACGTCGTGGTTGAAGACGCCGCGCTGGATAATCCGGTCGAAACCGGCTTGGGCGCCTTCGAAATCGCCGGCGGTGCGGATCCCATAGAACGAGCGCATGGAGAGGGCGGCGGGATTGTCGGGATGGATCGAGAGAATGCGCGCGTGAAAGGATTCGGGATTGCGCCACGCCGGCAGGAGCCGCAGGGTTGCTCCGGCGAGCAGCGCCAAGACGCCGGACGCGAGCCAGAAACGCAGGCGGCGCCACGCAGTCCTCGCGGGGCTGCGCCCGAGCGCGCACAGGGCGATGGAAAGGCCCATGGCGGGCAAATAGGTGAACCGATCGGCGATCGATTGGGCGCCGAACCGGACCAGGCCGATGGCGGGCAGCAACCATCCCAAGAACCAACCCCAGCCGACCAGGCGCTCGGGCCGCCGCGCGCGGGACGTCCAGACCCATGCGGTCAAGGTCGCCAAGAGGATGGAGGCCAAAACGGACGCGGTTGCGGTCACGGCCAGGTCCGGATAGACGGGCGATAGGCGGTCAGGCCATGCGAACTTGGCCAGATAGAAGACGTAGTGCAAAGGGGTTGCGGAGAGCCGCACGGACCATGGGACGTCCGCCAGCGCGTGCATGGACCGGTGGGCGGCGGATGCGCCAAACGCCGCCAGCCCCGCCAGCGCAAAAAAGGGGGTTTTTTCAGCCAGCAAGCGAAGGGCGTTGCTCCGCAGGGAGCGCCACGAGAATTCGAAGCGTCGCAACGGCCAATAATCCAGCAGCAGCAACGCCCCTGGGAGCGGCACCAGCGTGGGTTTGACCAGAAGCCCCAGGGCGAAGAATACCACGGCGGCGGCGTAGGGCGGAATGCCGACTCGCGCGGGGCCCGGATGCGATCTGGCGGTTCCGAATCGGCAATAGGCGCCCAGACACAGGAGCCCGAAAAAGCCGGACAAGACGTCTTTGCGCTCGGTGATCCAAGCGACGGATTCGACCCGGAGGGGATGAAGCGCCCAGAGCGCGGCGAAGAAGAAAGCACGCCATGGTGTTCCACCGGTCTTCTGCAGCAGGCAGTACAACAGGACGGCATTCAGCGCGTGCAGCATGACATTTGTGAGATGGAATCCCCACGGGGTCGCCGGCGAGGCGTTCCCAAGCGCGGCGTCCACCCCGTAGGAAAGCCACAGCAGAGGGGCGTACATGCCATGCTGGAAGGACAGGAACGTCGCGCGAACATGGGGCAGGTCGAACCCTTCCATGACGAGCGGATTGGCAGCGACGTAGAGCTGATCGTCCAAGTCCACCAGGCCATAGCGCAGCGAGGGGGCAAACAAGACGAAGGCCAGGCCGAACAGAAGCGGGACCGGAAGGAATCTGGAAATGATCCGCGGATTCATCATGGATTCTGCGGATCGCGCAACCGGGAGAGGGGGCCGAAGTAGGTCTCGTACATGCGGGTCAAGGCCTCTTCCCGGTAGGGGCAGTTCTGCCGGTAGAGCGCCAGCCGGGCGGACAAGCGCTCCTTGAACAGGAGCAAAGCCGGATCATTCCCGCCGGGGAGCAGGGCGAGGGCTTTTTCCAGGGTGTGGACGGCGGATGCAAAGTCGCCGGCGTTGGCTTGCGCGGCGGCCAGCGTGTCCAGAATGCCCGGATTGGGCGTGGGGACCAAGGCGGACAGCCGAGTCGCCCACGCCAGCACCTCCTGGGGATCGGCGGGGGACCATGCGGCGGTGGCCAGGCCCCACGCCACGTTGTTCAAGATGTCCGGCTGGTCGAGACAGGCGGCGGCCAGACGCCGAAAATAGGCGACGGCATCGCGGCGATAGCCGCCGACCCATTGGAAGACGTAATGGGGCAGGAGATCGGCCAACTCGAGGGATGTTTTGTTCGAATACGGCGGGAACCGGTGGGCATAGGCAAGAGCAAGCTCCTGGTCCCCCTTTTCGTAGGCGGCCGCCATCGCGATCATCAGGGTGGGCACGGCCGAGAGGTCATGGGTTGGCAGGCGTTCCAGGGCGCGGTCGGCATATTCAAGGGCCAGGGCATGCTGGCCCAGCATGAGCGCATAGCGGGCGCAGTCCCGGCACCAATCCACGTAGGCATACTGCGACGTCGGCGGCGCGATTTGCTGCATGTGCCACAGGGCGGCGGCCGGGCCTTCCAACTCGGCCAGGCATTGGGCTTTGACAAAATGCGCCCCCCAGTGGAGGGGCTCCGACTGCAGGGCGCGGCTGACGAGTTCGTCGGCCTGCGCAAAATCGCCGGTGTCGCGGATCAGTTGGCCGGCGCGGGCCCGGAGCGCGGTGGCGTGGCGCGGGTAAACGGCCAGGACCCGGTCGTAGAATGCTTGGGTATTGGCCCATGCCGGCAATTGAACGCAGGTGAGCCAGGCCAGGAAGACCAGCGGTCCGCCGGCAAGAGCTGTCCGGAGCCATCCGCGTTTCCGGAGGAAGTACGGCTGGTAAAACAACAGGGCGACGGACAGTCCGGTGGCGGGGAAATAGGTGAAGCGGTCGGCGACGTCGTTCATCGGAATGGGAATGATTCCCGACACGGGAAACATCATGCCGAGGAACCAGACCCATCCCGTCAAGGCGTTGGGCCGGCGTTCGCGCCGCCGCCAGATCAAGGCCGTCAGGGCCAGAACCAAGCCGGCCGCCAGCAGGGAATAGGCCCCAAAGACGTTGGGCCGCGCCCAGGATTCAAACGGCGAATACAGCGGAGTCAAGTTGCGGGGCAGAATGATTTTCCCGAGGTAGAAGACGTAGGCCAGCGGCACGGCAAGGAGCCGCAGCGGGAAGGAACGCGGAATATCCCCGCTGACGTTGTGGTGGGTCAGCACGGTGCCGTAGGCCGCCAGCGCCCCAAGCAGGATAAACGGAGCGATTCCGAGCAGGATTCGGGGCAGGATTTGGCGCGCTT
>JAKLIL010000217.1 GCA_022709625.1 Verrucomicrobiota bacterium | reverse complement strand
GATGCGGCAATACGCGCTGGCGCGCCTGGATTGGAGCCGCAAGCTTGGCGCCCTGGTCGAGTTCGCCGCCGCCCTGCACCGGCCCGGATTCTGCCCGCAAGCGGCGGGTCGAGCATGAATTTCCGCCAAGAAAAGACTACCCAACGCGGAACGTGGCCGCTAGATTTCCTGCCATGAGCACCAGGCGCCAGTCCGGAGGGGAGGAAATCTGGCGTCCGGCGGACCGGGGCATGGCCCCGCCGCGGTTCGCGGTACCGAGGACCATGGCATGAAGGATGTTTCGGAGCAACTGGCCATCATCGTTCCGGCCTACAACGAGGCGGCGGGAATCGGTCCGATGCTGGATGCCGTGTTGGCGCTCCCCGGCGCGGCGCAATGGACGGTTCTGGTGGTGGACGACGGCTCCACGGACGATACGCCTTCCGTTTTGGCCCGGTACGGCAATCGCATCCGGACCATCCGGCATGCGTCCACGCGCGGCTACGGGGCCGCGCTGAAAACCGGCATTCTGGCTACCCGGTCCGAAAACGTGTTGTTCATCGATGCCGATGGACAGCATGATCCAGCCGATATTCCCGCCGTTGTCGAAGCACTAAAGGCCAAAGAGTGCGTGTTCACCGTCCGCCCTCCGCACGCCGGGATTCCCATGGTGCGTCGGCCGGGCAAATGGCTGCTGCACCGGCTGTGCGATTTCTTGGCCAACCGGAAAATTCCGGACATCAACAGCGGTTTCCGTGCGGGGCGCCGCCATATCTTCATGCGGATGCTGGAATTGCTGCCGGATGGTTTCTCCTTCTCCACCACGTCGCTGCTGTATGTGATGCGCAGCCGGTTCTCCAACGTATTCGTACCGATTCAATGCCATGCCCGGAAGGGAACGAGCCAGGTGCGGATTTTCTACGACGGGGTGAAGACCCTGCTGCTGGCATTGCGTCTGATCATGCTGTTTGATCCCATGCGGACGTTTGGATATCCAGCCTTGTGGATGATTGCAGCGGGGGTTTTTTATCAACTCTATGTCTTTTATGCATACCGTCTTACGATCGTCGGCGGCGCGCTGTTGATAATTCTGGCGGGCGTGATCCTGTTTTTCTTCGGATTGCTGGGCGATCAGATCGCTTCGCTGCGGAAGGAAATCAGTTCCTTCAACTGTCTCCTCTGGGAAGACCGCGAATCGCGCGAGGAGCGGGCGGATGGCCGATAAACGGCGCC
Organism: Verrucomicrobiota bacterium; assembly: GCA_022709625.1. GTDB lineage: Bacteria > Verrucomicrobiota > Kiritimatiellia > CAIQIC01 > Lenti-01 > Lenti-01. The sequence goes on along the minus strand of JAKLIL010000217.1, from coordinate 2,789 downwards.
TACTGGTCGTCAGCCACGGTTTTCCTCCCTATTACGGCGGCGCGGAGCATGCCGCGGGGCATCTGGCGGCCGCGGCCGCGGCTTGCGGCCGCTGGGTCGTTACGGTGCTGACCTCCGACATCGGCGGACGCCTGCCGTCCCGCGAAAACTGGCGCGGGGTCGATGTCGTGCGGGTTCGGGCGCGGAAGAAAGCGTGGCGCAACCATTCCGTGGCCGAACTGCTTTCGTTTTTGATCGCCGCGGGGCGGCCGATGCCCATTGCCAGGCCGGATTGGATCTTGGCCCATTTTACCCTGCCGGGGGGGGCCGTGGCCCGGCGCTGGGCCGGACGATTCCAAGCGCCTTACGCCGTCGTGTTGCATGGGGCGGACGTGCCGGATTCGGACAACGGGCGTTTCGGTGCGGTGTATCCTTTGGTGAAGCCCCTGGTCCGGCGGGTCTGGCGGCAGGCCGCCCGGGTGATCGCCGTGAGCGCAACCTTGCGCAACCAAGCCCTCCGAACCTGGCCGGGCGGGCGGATTGACATCGTGCCCAACGGCGTGGACGTGGATCGGTTCCGCCCCCGGGATTTGGCCAACTCCGCGCGAAACGACGGGCTCCTCGTCCTGCTGGCGACCGCGCGGCTGGCGGAATTCAAGGGCCTCCAGCATCTGTTGGCCGCCGTGGCGCTGCTGCCGGAGGAATGGCGGCGGCGAACGCGCGTGTGCCTGTGCGGACAAGGGCCCTTCGAAGGAGAGTTGCGCCGCCAAGCGCAGGCCGCCGGATTGGAGCAGCAGGTGGAATTCGCCGGGTTGGTGCCCTACGCAGACGTTCCGGCGCGGTTGCGCGAAGCCGACGTGTTCGTGCTTCCCTCCCTGCGGGAAGGCATGCCTCTGGCCGTGCTGGAAGCGATGGCAAGCGGAGTTCCGGTCGTGGCGTCCACGGTGGGCGGAATTCCCGACGTGGTGCGCGATGGCGCAAACGGGGTGCTCGTGCCCCCGGGCGACCCCGGCGCCTTGCGCGATGCGATTGCGCGACTGGCCGCCGATCCCGGGTTGCGTTTGCGCCTGGGGGCCGCGGCCCGCCGCGAGGCCATGGCGCGCTCCTGGGCGTTGATTTGGCAGCGCTACGAAGCGCTCTTTGTCGCCGATTCGGCCTGAGCGTGGTTTGCATGGGAACAAGGTGATGGTTGGCGCCGGAGCAGGTTCGCCATGAAACCGGGCGCGGGCTACTGGCGCGAGGCCGGCATGGCCGTGCTGATCGGCGCCGTGCTATTGGCGGCGCAGCTGAAAATCCTCACCTATGTCACGGGCGAAGATCCGTATACCTATACCCGGCTGGCCATCGAATTGATCGACCAACGCTTCAGCCCCGAGGCCTGGCGGTCGGTGGCCGGTTTCATTGCGCCGGGGTATCCCGCGTTGCTGGCGGGCGCGATGATGGCATTCGGCCCCTACGCGGTGGCTTGGGTCAACATGGCGTTGCTTCTGGTGGCGTTCGTGCTGCTGTATGCCGTGTGCCGACGTTGGGGGTTTTCGCCTGCGGATGCCGGCATCGTTGTCCTGGCTGCGCTGGCGTTCACCCTACGCGGCGGTCCTCTGAACGCCCACTTCTTGCTGTATGCCTTTCGGGGCGCGCCGCAGTTCTTGTTCATGGTCTGGGCCCTGTACCTGGTGGTTACGGCATCGCCGCCGTCGCGCTGGGCGGGCGTACGCCTGGGTTTGGCGACGTTGGTCGTGCTGGCGGGATGCACCCTGCGCGAAACCACGGCGTTGGTTTGGCCCGGCTTGATGGCCTACGTTTGGTATCATCCCGACTGGCGGTCGCAACGCCGCCTGGCCACGTTCGGGTTGGCCGTTCCCTTGCTGGCGGCGGTGGCCGCCGGGTTGATCCTGCTGGCGTGGGGACCGCTCGACGGAAACGTCCAGGCCCGCGCCTGGCTGCGACGGTTGTCCCGCGATGGCGTGGTCTTGTACCTGAAACGCTTGGCCGCCTATGGGCAAAATCTGGTGCGCGCGGGCGGCTGGCCGGCGGCCGCGCTGTTCATTTGGGGAACATGGCGGTCCCGCCGGCGACCGGAACGGCTCGCGGTGCTGCTTCTTCCGCCCGCGCTGTTGGCGGCTTTTTACGCCGGGTTTCTCGTGCATCCGCGGTATTTGCTGGATAGTTGCCTGTGGGTGTGGGCGGTGGCGGGCATGGGCGCGGCCTTCCTCGCCGCGGATGTGGCGCGCATTTGGTCCCGCGCCGGAAGAGGGGTTCCGGCTGCAGTCATCGGGTTGCTGCTGGCCGCAAACGCCTTGGCGATCTCGGCCTTGCCGATGTGGGGACCGCGGGTGCGGCGGGCGCAATTGCGGCATTTTGTCGCCGCCATCGAAGAACTCCTTGGCGAACGTCGGGAGGTATTGGTTCCCATCCAAGACCGATACTTGGCCGATGCGCTGACGGTCTTCGCCCGCCGTCAGCCGCGCGGCTTTGTCTCGGCGGCGGACGATATCCTGCGGACTCCTCCGCTGCTGTACTTGCATCCGGAATCGCGGGGGCATTGGAAACAACCGGGCGGCATGGGCTTGGCGGAAGCGATCGAACGGTATGCCGACCTGACCCCGATTCCGGCTGCGGCGGAGCCGGCCCATCCCGTCCGGCTGGGCCCATTGCGCTACACCCTGTTCCGGGTTACGCCGTGGACCAATGCCGTCGTTGCCGAAGCGCTTTCGCCCAAGCACGCGGCCGGCCGACTGCTGTGGCTGGATTTCCGCCAGTCCGATCCCCATGCGGTGCGCGAGATTCGGCGGCTGGATCGGCACGGAAAC
>JAKLIL010000216.1 GCA_022709625.1 Verrucomicrobiota bacterium | reverse complement strand
CGCGAAACGGCCGGCGTACTCCATCAGTTCCACCAGGAAGCCGTGGATTTGCATCCGGAAAAAGTAGTACAGGCACAGGACGGGAATGGTGATGGCCAAACCCATGATCGTGGTGGTCAGCGCTTCCCAGATTCCGTTCGCCAGAACCGCGGGGTTGGCGACCGTCTGCCCGGCAATCACGCGGAAGACCTTGGAAATGCCCAGCACCGTGCCCAGCAGCCCCAGCAGGGTCGAAATCACGGAAATCAGGCGCAGGATCGTCAGCGCCCGGTTTACCTTCCGGAAATGCTTGTGGAACAGGAACGCCAGTTCCGCGCGCCGATCGTCGGGGCCGCGGCAGTCGGCCCGCACGGCCTCCGAGAACATGCGGATCAACGGATTGCCCACGCGCGCGCCGGCCTCCGGATCCAACTGCGAGGGGTCGCGCAGCAGGCCCGCAACGTGCCGGCGGAAGACCCAGCCGACCCAGCCGAGATAGACCGCGTACTTGGCGCACAGGTACGCCGCCAGCGCGGCGACCGCGACCAGCGCCACGCCGGAGGCGCCGATGTAGTCATAGATTCGTTGCCAGTCCATCGCGGGAGGCTCCTTTTTCCATAGAATCGCCGGCCAGCGCCAAAACGATCAGTTCCACCAAAAAGATTTTCCAGCGCCGGAACCTCCGGGCGGCGCGGCTCCGGCGCCAAGCCACGGCGGCCGCCTGGCGCAAGGCGGGGAATTGTGCCAGCGCCCGCGACACCTCCTCCCCATACACGGCCTGCTCGTGGCGGCGGAACCGCCGGAACAGCGCCCGCCCCAGCGGCCGCACGATCCACATCCAAACCGCCAGGACCACTAGTACCCGCACAAACACCCGCAAGCCCTTGGCCCAGCCCTCGGACCCTGGCTGCAGGCACAGCGACGTTGCCAGCAGCGCCAGCAGTACCAGGCCCGCCTTGAACGGCGTACGCTGCCACCAGCGCTTGCGACCGCCAGCCAGCGCAGGCATGGCGGCTTCGCTTGCTAGATCCGCCATCGGGGGATCTGCCAGCACGCGCGCGATCTCGCCCGGAATGGCCCCGGCCAGCCAACCGGTGATCGAGCCTGCAATCGTGTAGTAGCCCAGGTAGAAGAACAGGAACCACCCCGTCGGTGAAAGCTCGCCAGGACCGGCGCCCATTTTTTCCAAGATCCAGCGACCGATGGAATCCACGGCATCCCAGAGGGACTTCCCGTAGAGGATGGTCATGACCAGCAGCTTCTGCACCGCCCCCTGCCACAGCGCCAGCAGCCCCAGCAGCAGCGCGCCCAACCGCACGGAGGGCAGAAGACCAAACAGCACCGCGCCGGCCAGACCCTGAAACGAGACAGCCACATAGGCCGGCAGCGGCGTGTGGGGACTCGCCGCCGCCTTGACCAGCAGGACAATCACCGTAGCCTTGAGGATCGCTTTCGTCTTCCGCTCCGCGAAAAACGCGATCAGCGCGATCAGCACCACCGCGGTCGAACCCACGACGACGCCCGTGAACGGCACTCGCAGGGCATGGATCAGGCCGCCCAGCCCGGCCTCGTTCAGGGCCCAGAGCGCCGTCAGTCGTTCCACGGCCCGCGCCCGGGCCGCGTCGTCCATGGCCGTTGGATTCACCGGGGCGGCGGCTCCCACGTCAGCAAGGCCCAGACGAAATCGTGCCGATAGCGCGTCTTGCCGTCCGCCCCGCGGGGCAGCGCGCGGTAGTAGGCCTGCAACCGCCGCTCTTCGGCCGGCGTCAAGGAACCGAGGCGCCAGCGAATGCCTTCGACGAATTGTTCCGGCGAGTCGTAGATCAGGCCGCCCGTGGTGTGCAGGAAATCCACGCGCGTCCGGATGCCCATCTGGTAGAGAACGTTGACGGCGTAGACGTAGCCGGGGCGCGGGACGACGGGCCGGCGGAGCGCGCGGTAGACGTCGGGGTTCAGGAACGTGGCGCCGGCGTGCATCGTCAGGCAGCAGCGGCGGCGCGCGTGCGCGGTCATTTTTTCCAGCGCGGCGCGGAGGTCGTCCACGTCCATGGCCCGCGAGCAGAGGACGAGGTCGGCGCGCGGAATGCGCTTCCAGTCGTCGGCCCAGGCGCGGCGATGGGTCGTAACGTTGCGCACGCCTTCCGTCCGGGCGCGCGCGCGCAGGAGGCGCAGCATCTCGGCGGAAAAGTCGAGGGCATGGACGCGGCGGACCCGGCGGGCCAAGGGCAAGGCGAGGTTGCCGCTGCCGCAACCGACGTCGAGCACCGTCCGCACGCCGGCGAGATCCAAGCGCGCGAGCAACTGGCGCGCGTAGTCGCTGTTCTTCTCGCCGCGGCTGCGCGCCGCGGCCCGCCGGTCCCAATCCCCCGGCGACCGCTCCCGGAACGACGACTTCCGGCGCTGCTCGCGATAGAGCGCGTCGAAGTCGATGTCGAGGAACGGATCCCTGTCCCGCATGCCTGGCAAGCCTTTCGGCGCCCACCTTCCCGCAGTTCGCGACGGCCGTCAAAACCTTTCCGCGCGCCGGCCGCGAGTCCGAGCGTTATGTCCGGACGGACATAACACAGTTGACGTCGTTATATCCGCATATATAGTGCGACCATGCGTCGATTTCTCCACCCGCCCGGCCGCGGACGACCGCGCGGCCGTCGCCGTCCGCCGCGCCCCGCGGGGGAACGGACGCGCGGCTTCAACCTCATCGAATTGATGGTGGTCGTGGCCGTGATCGGGCTGCTGGCGGTTCTGGCGACGCCCTTCCTGCGGAAAGGCGTCGACCTGGCCCGCGAAGGGGTGTGCAAATCCAACCTGCGCCAGTGGGGCGTCGCGTTCATGGCCTACGCGGCCGAACACAAAGGCTACCTGCCGCATCCCGATGGCAAAGAACGGGAGGTCAAGGGCACCGACAATGGCGACTACGGCTGGATGGACGTGCTGCCGCCCTATCTGGGCGACAAGCCGTGGCGCGACTATCCCGATGGCCGCAAGCCCACCGGCGGCGTCTGGCAATGCCCCGCGGCGCAGCCGATTCCCGGCGCCAAGTACGGCTACTCGCTGGACCGCGACGGCTATTTCAGCTACGCCATGAATTCCTACCTCGCCCACGATTTCAACTTCGGACTGCCGTGGAGCGCCGGCCTCCAGTCCAGTTTTCTTTTCATGGGCCGGTGCGCGGCACCCGCCACAACGATCCTCATGTTCGAGCAAACGCTCGACCCCGGCCAAGGCAACGGGCAGGCGGGCGGCCTCGACACGGCCGGCCGCTACGGCGGCGAGGACGCGCGCGCCGTCACCGAACGCCACGCCCACGTCTTCGGCGGCCTCGGCGGCAACGTGCTCTACCTCGATGGCCACGTGGCCTGGCGCAACGATTTGTGGGACGACAAACTCAAGAACCCGAGAATCCCCACACGGGGCGACCTGACCTGGTTCCCCTATCCATACTGAAAGGAGCCCCTGCATGAATCCCGTATCCGCTACTTCCCCGATCCGCGGCCTGATCTGGATGGCCGCCGGTCTCGCTTTTTGCGCAACCGTCCACGCGGCGGACATGGTCTTGCCGATCGAAACCGACGCCTATCTCGACAGCGCCGCCGCCAACGCCGCCGTCAACTACGGCGCCGCCGGCACCGTGAAAGTGCTCATCAGCGGCACGGACGGCTCCGCCTGCCGCGGCTTGTTCCAACTGCCGCCGGAAGTCGGCCGTTACGATTCCGCCAAACTGGCCAAGGTCGAGGTCGGCTTCTACGTCTTCAAGGACCAGACCAGCGGGCGCAACGTCACGCTCTATCCCCTGACCCGCCCCTTCGTCGAAGGCACCGGCAACGCCGATGGCGCCACCTGGACCACCTGCGACGGCACCAACGCCTGGACCGCCGCCGGCGGCGATTTCGACGTCGACTTCCCCGTCATCGGCACGCGCGATCCGAACGGCTTCTTCCGGTGGGATGTCACCGCCCTGCTGGCCAACCCGGCGGCCCGGTCCAACCTGCTCGCCCACGGCGCGCTGCTGCAGATCGACGAACTGCCCCTG
>JAKLIL010000215.1 GCA_022709625.1 Verrucomicrobiota bacterium | reverse complement strand
CCGCGGGCGACATGGCGACGGGGCCGTCGCTGGTGGTGTGGGCCGCGGCGCGCGGCCACGACGTCGCCCGCCAGATCGCGGCGGCTTTGCGGGCGCCGGTCAACGCCTGAGAATCCGAGCCGACTGCGAATCGAGCATATGGCGCAAATGGACGCCGCGGTCGGTCAGGTCAACGCCCTGGCCTACAGGTGCGCCTTTTGTCGTTGAAATCCGAAATTTCCGCTATTCCGCCGGGCGGGGTTTTGGTAGAAGCTAAACCGTTTCACTTTGCAAAGAACCAATCGAATCCACAATCAACCCAACGAAAATTAATGAGCGAGAAAGCATACAATCTGTTTGAAATGGCCCAGAAACAGTTCGACCACGTGGCCGGCCTGCTGGAATTGGAAGACGGCGTGCGGCAACTGCTGCGGCAGCCGTTGCGCGAGTTCCAGTTTCTGGTCCCCGTGCGCATGGACGACGGCACGGTGAAGGTGTTCAACGGCTTCCGCGTGCAGCACAACGACGCGCGCGGGCCGGCCAAGGGCGGCATCCGGTTCCATCCGCAGGAGAACATCGACACGGTCCGCGCGTTGGCGATGTGGATGACGTGGAAATGCTCGGTGGTGGACATTCCGCTGGGCGGCGGCAAGGGCGGCGTGATCTGCGATCCGCACCACCTGAGCGCCCGCGAGCAGGAACAGATTTGCCGCGGTTGGATTCGGCAAATGGCCAAGAACGTGGGGCCCTTCCAGGACGTGCCGGCGCCGGACGTGATGAGCAACGGGCAGCACATGCTGTGGATGCTGGACGAATTCGAGACGATACACGGCGGCAAGTATCCGGGATTCATCACCGGCAAGCCCGTCGGCATGGGTGGCTCGCTGGGCCGGACCGAGGCCACGGGCTACGGCGTGATCTTCACGCTGCGCGAGGCGCTGAAGGAAATGGGCATCGCGCCCAAGGACACGACGGCCAGCGTGCAGGGCTTCGGCAACGTGGCGCAATACGCCATCCGCAAGTACGGCGAGCTGGGCGGCAAGGTGATTTGCGTGGCGTGCTGGAACAACCGCGAGAAGAAGGCCTACTCGTTCCGCAAGCGCGACGGCATCGCCGTGGACGAGCTGGTGGGCATTTCCGACAAGTTCGGCGATCTGGATCCCGAGAAGGCGCGCGCGTTGGGCTACGAAGTCCTGCCGGGCGACGAATGGATCGCGCAGGACGTGGACGTCCTGATTCCGGCGGCGCTGGAAAACCAGGTCAATGAAAAGACCGTTGGCCGGATGAGCTCGCGGGTCAAGATCGTGGTCGAAGGCGCCAACGGGCCGACCACGCCCGAGGCGGACGCCGTGCTGAAGGAAAAGGGCATCTCCCTGATTCCGGACTTCCTGGCCAACGCCGGCGGCGTCACGTGCAGCTATTTCGAGCAGGTCCAGTGCAACATGAATTTCTTCTGGGAAAAGAAGGAAGTGCTGGAGCGGCTGGATTCCAAGATGACGGCGGCGTTCCGGGCGGTGAGCGAACTGGCCCGCAAGCGCAAGCTCTACATGCGCGACGCGGCCTACGTGATCGCGATCGATCGGGTGGCGCAGGCGGTCAAGAGCCGCGGCTGGGTCTAGACGCGCGGCCATGGCTCCCGACGGGAAACCCCTGGACCCTTCGCTGGACGGCGTGCTGGACGCCCTCCGCGAGCGGGCCAAGGAACTGGAGTGCCTGTATCACGTCGAGGAGTTGCTGGGGCGGCACGACCTCCCGCTGGCGGACGTGCTCCAGGGCGTGGTGCGCATCATCCCGTCGGGCTGGCAGTTTCCGGACATCTGCCAGGCGCGGATCGTCTGCGACGGCGCGACCTACGAGTCCGGCGACAACGTCCCGCCAGTCTGCGGCCACGCCGCCGAAATCCGGGTGGAGGAAGCCGTCCTCGGTTCCGTGGAGGTGTCCTACGTCAAGGAAGTGCCACCGCAGGGCGACGACTGCTTCCTCGAAAAGGAGCACAAGCTGATCCGCACCGTGGCCGACCGCATCGGCCAGACGATCCAGCACCGCAAGCTGCGGCAGATGCGCAGCGAGTGGGAAACGGCCCGCAAGGAACTGGGCAGCCGTCCGGCGCGCGAATGGATGGTCATCGTCGACCTGATCCGCCGCACCGATCCGCCGATGCTCAACTACATCTCCCGGCAGATGCTCTACCATCTGTTCTGGACCGGCGTGCCGGAGGCGCAGGAACTGGTGCGCGGCGGCGACCTGTTCAGCGAGGAGGGACTCCACGAAGAGGCCAATTCGCCCCTCCCGGCGCAGACGATGGAGAAGATGCAGGGCACCAGCGACGCCATCTTCCAGCTGGCCGGAAAATATCTCAATCCCGACGACATCCTCGCGTCCATCCAGAAATGGATCCAGGACAAGCGCACGAGCTTCCTGATCAAGGCGGTGGACAACGTCGGCACGCCGTTGGAGGAAATCATCGACGCGGTGACGCTCTACAAGAGCCTGGCGGAAAAAGACGTCCGCCTGCCGCCGTCCACCGACCAATGGCTCAAGGTGGCGCTGATCCGCCGGTTCTTCTCGCGCGACTTGGCCTACATCCGGACGGCCAAGCAGAACGTCGAGGTCGTGGATTTCCACGACCTGGTCCAGCGGATCATCTATCCCGCCGGCTGCAACGGCGATCTGGGCGGCAAGAGCGCGGGGCTGTTTCTGGCGAACGCGATTCTGTCCAAGCCCGCCGAGCCGGAACTCGAAAACGTCCGTTTTCCCAAGACCTGGTACCTGCCGGCGGACGCGCTCACGGTGTTCCTGCATCTCAACGAGCTCGAATCCATCAACGAGCAGAAATACAAGCCGCTCGACCAGGTGCGCCTCGAATATCCCAACATCGTGCACCTGCTCAAGGCCTCGCGGTTTCCGGCCGACGTCGTGAAAGGCCTGTCGGCGGCGCTGGACGACTTCGGCGACGTCCCCATCATCGTGCGCAGTTCCAGCCTGCTGGAAGACCGCGTGGGCGCGTCGTTCGCGGGCAAGTACAAGAGCCTGTTCCTGGCCAACCGCGGCACGAAGGCCGAGCGGATGAAGGCCCTGCTCGAAGCCATCGCCGAAGTCTACGCCTCGATGTTCGGCCCCGATCCCATCGAATACCGCAGCGTCTGGGGCCTGCTGGATTTCTACGAGAAGATGGCCATCATGGTGCAGGAGGTCGTCGGCACCCGCGTCGGATCCTACTTCTTCCCCGCGTATTCCGGCGTCGCGTTTTCCAACAACGAATTCCGCTGGTCGCCGCGCATCAAGCGCGAAGACGGCCTCGTGCGGCTGGTGCCGGGGTTGGGCACGCGCGCGGTCGACCGCGTCAGCGACGACTATCCCGTTCTGGTCTCGCCCGGCGCGCCCGATTTGCGGGCCAACGCCACCCCCGAGGAAGTCGCGCGCTATTCGCCCAAGAAAATGGACGTCATCAACCTCGACACCGGCCGGTTCGAGACCGTGGACGTTCACGAACTGTTGAAGCGCTGCGGCCACGAATTTCCGATCGTCGGCCAGGTTGTGTCCGTCTGTCCGGAAGGCGGCCTGCCGGCTCCCGCGGGAATCCATGCCGATTTCGAGCGCGACGACGCGATCGTCACGTTCGACGGCCTGATCCGGAAAACCCCCTTTGTCAAGCAGATCCAGGCCATTCTGGCGCGGTTGCAGGAAAAAATCGGCCGGCCGGTGGACGTCGAATTCGCCTCCGACGGCCAAAATCTGTATCTGCTCCAATGCCGCAGCCAGAGCATCACGGGCACCAACGTGCCCAGTCCGATCCCGACGGACGTGCCGGAAGAGCGGATCGTGTTCACGGCCAACCGGTTCATTTCCAACGGCACGATTCCGGAGATCACCCACGTCGTCTACGTCGATCCCGACGCCTATGCCTCGCTGGCCAACCGCAGCGACCTGCTGGACGTCGGCCGCGCCGTCGGCACGTTGAACCGCCTGTTGCCCAAGCGGCAGTTCATCCTGATGGGGCCCGGCCGCTGGGGCAGCCGCGGCGACATCAAGCTCGGCGTG
>JAKLIL010000214.1 GCA_022709625.1 Verrucomicrobiota bacterium | reverse complement strand
GGCCAGGCCTATCGCGACGTGTATGCCGATCGCAACGTGTATTTTCTCGCCCCGGGCCCCGGGGTGGCCATGGGCTTCACCAACCGCGCCACGGCCGCCGTGGCGGCCGACCCGTGGTTCTGGGAAACGGTCCGCGTCGAAAAGAACGTCTACTTCCTCTACTACGTGGCGGGCGGAACGGAGGACGACTATTTCATCTGGGACGGCAAGATGCTGACCTCGACGAATGTCGCCTGGCAATGGACGACCAATGTGGCGCTGGTCGATGCTCATCCGGCCGTCAAGGAAGGTGCCGTGACGGCCTACCTGGTCAGCGGCTACGACGGGATGCCCGATCTGGACAACCACACGCGGCTTTCCGCCGCAGGACAACTCCTGGACGATCGCCAGTGGCCGGGGCACTGGCGCCTGGCGCAATCCGGCGTTGCCACCAACCTGGGCGGCAGTTCGGTCGCCGTGACGGTGGGTTTTCAGCGCGAGACGAGCGTGGTCACGACGACGGTCCTGATCGATGCGCTGGAGGTCCGCTACGCCCGGCGGTTGCGGGCGCAGAACAACCAGTTGAAGTTTGCGGCGGAAGCCGGCACGAACGTGCTGACCGTGCGTGGATTCTCCAATGCGGCAATCCGGGCGCTGGACGTGGGCGATCCGTTGCGGCCGGTGGAAATCGCCGCGACGGTGGCCGCGGAGTCCGCCACGGTCTGGCGCGCATCCTGGGCGGTGGATCCGGCCGCAGGCGGGCGGTACCTGGCCGTGGCGCGGACCTCGTCGCCGGTATTGGTCGAAGGCGTGGCGGATACGGCGTGGAACGAAGCGCGGACGGGTGCGCCGCATCTGGTTATCGCGCCGCGGGCGTTGACGAACGCGGCGGCCGCGCTTGTGGCCTACCGGCAACAGCAAGGGCTCGATTCGCTGCTGGTGCCGGTCGAAGAATTGTACGACGCCTTCGCCTTCGGCCGCCCCGATCCGCGGGCGATTCCCCGCTTTTTGGCGCATGCCTTGGCCCAGTGGACCATTCCCCCGCAGTATGTCTGCCTGGCCGGCGACGGGCATCAGGACTACCACGACTATTACGGCCAGTCTGGTACGCGGCCCAACCACATCCCGCCCATCCAGGATCGTATTCCCGTCAATGCGGTGGGCACGACCAACACGCTGGGCCTCGACATTCCGCTGGGGGACGTGGACGGGGACGGTATGCCCGACATGGCCATTGGCCGCCTGCCCGCGCAGACGTCGGCGGCGCTGACGCGCATGATCAACCGCATCGTCGCACACGAGGCTTCCGACGCCTGGAAGACCAACGTGTTCATGGTGGCGGACAAGGACGACAACGACGTCTTCGGTCAAGCCTGCGCCCGCTTGACCTCCCACGTGCCGCCGGGGATGCCCATCCAGCAGCTGACGCACACCTCCAACATGACCGCCGCGGTCATGAGCAATCTTTTCGTGCGGGGATTCAACTCCGGCATTCCGCTGTTGGTGTATCTTGGCCACGCCAACAACGTCGGAATGGGCTCGCCCTATTTCTTCGAACACAGTTCGGCCCGGTCCTACATGCCGGCCCTGACCAATTACGCGCGGACCCCGTTGCTGCTTGCCGGAACCTGCATGTTGAACGACTATGCCGCGCCGTATGCCACCAGCCGTTGTCTCGGCAAGGGCTTTTTGGACACGGCCACGGGTGGCGCCGTGGCCGTCTGGGCGTCGGCGTCGGAATCCACGTTGTACGACTCGGAAAGAACGTCCGCGGCCATTCTCGACGTCCTGTTCGCCAGCAACGACGTCCGGCTGGGAGATTTGGTTGCCGCCGCCCTGGATGTCGAGACCCAATATTCCTTCCCTTGGCTGGTCCGCGCCAGCGTCCTGATGGGCGATCCCGGCACGCGCATCCGCACGCATCTGGCATTGGACCATGTTCCGCCCGCCATCCAGATTCGCAGTCCGGCGTCGGGACCGACCTGCGCCGTCACCTCCAATCTCGTGGATCTGGCGGGAACCGCTGCCGATTTCAATGGCGTCTGGCGGGTGGTCGCGCGCAACGCCCGGAATGGAAGCGAATTCCTCGCCGCGGGAACAACCAATTGGTCGCTGGTCGGCCTGCCCCTGCTGGAGGGCGCGAATCCGATTGCAGTCATTGCGTATGACTCGGCCGGGAATGCGGCCACGGCCGTTCTGGAGGTGGTGTGGGGCATGGTGCCGCCCCTCGTCCAGATAACCGCGCCGACGGCGGAATCCGTCTTTGCAACGACTACCAACGCTTTGAATCTGGCGGGAACGGCCTCGGACTACAGCGGGATTGTCCGGGTGGCGGTGGCCAACAGCCGCATTTCCGGCGAACATGCGGCCGCCGGTACGACCCATTGGACCCTGCAGGGCTTGCCGCTGGCCCCGGGCACGAATTGGATTACGGCCGTGGCCTTCGATGGAGTCGGCAATTCGGCGACCGCAGGCCTGCAGGTGGTCCGTACTGTGATCCACGCGCCGCCGGAAGGCCAGATTACCAGCATGAGCAAAGTCGCCGGCGGCCTGGAATTGACTTGGCACAGTTTGGCTTATTGCTGGTATCGCGTTGCCTGGGCGAACACCGTTTTCGGTCCGTTCCAGCCGTTGGGCGCGTCCGTGTTGGCCACGAACGGATTCGGCCGCGCGACGCTGCCGTTGGATTTGCCGGGTGCGCAATTGTATTTCAAGGTGCTGTGGTCCGAGGACAATGATGGCTAGGCTGGGCAACGTAGCGGATTTTGGCGGCGGACTATTTCGACGGACATGCGTACGATGAAACCATGTGGCTTGCGTTCCGGTCTCCGGTCCATCGGGACTGCGATTTTGGCTCAGATGGTGGCCTGCTCCGCCTGGGCGGCGGGACCCCGGCTGCGCGTGGAGGTGGCGGAAGACGGCTTGTATCGTCTCGCGGCCGCGCAGATCGCCGCCGCCTTGGATGGCTTCGATGAGGCCGGGGTCGCCGCGGCAATCGCCCAGACCAATTTCGCGCTTACCTGCGGGGGCGAGTCCGTGGCGTGGCGCGCCGAAGAGGGCGGGGCGGCCCTGCTGTTCTTCGGCCAGGCGTATTCCGACGTGTACGCCGATCGCAACGTGTACGTGCTGGCCCCCGGTCCGGGCTTGGCAATGGAGACCGCCGATCGTCCTACCGCCGCCGTGGCGGCCGACCCGTGGTTCTGGGAAACGGCCCGCGCCGAGCAGGATGTTTACTTCAACTATTTGTCCGCCGGCAGTGCGGAAGACGACTATTTCGTGTGGGACGGCAAGATGCTGACGGCGCCGGACCTGTCCTGGCAATGGACGACCAACGTGGCGCTGGTCGATGCCCATCCGGCCGTCCAGGAAGGGACGGTGACGGCCCACTTGGTCAGCGGGTACGACGGGTTGCCCGTCCTCGAGAACCATACGCGGTTGTCCGCGGCCGGAGTCCTTCTGGATGACCGGCATTGGGCGGGGAACCTCCGCCTGGCGCAGACCGGGACCGTCGCCGATCTGGGAAGCAATTCGGTGTCCGTGACGGTTTCCGTCCTGCGCGACCCCGGCGTGGCCACCACGACGGTGCTGATCGACGCACTGGAAGTGCGCTACGCCCGGCGGATGCGGGCGCAAAACGAACAGTTGCGGTTTGCGGCGGAAGCCGGCACGAACGTGCTGACCGTTCGCGGTTTTTCCGGTCCCGCGATCCGCGTGCTGGACCTGGCCGATCCGTTCCGGCCGGTGGAAATCGCGGCGACGGTGGCCGCGGAGTCCGCTTCCGGCTGGCGCGTATCCTGGGCGGTGGATCCGGGTGCGGGAGGACGTTATTTGGCCGTGGCGCGGATTTCGACGCCGGTTGCGGTCGCCGGTGCGCCAGCCACGGCGTGGGACGGGGCATTGCCGGGCGCCCCGCACCTGGTTGTGGCGCCGCGGGCGCTGACGAACGCGGCGGCCGCGCTGGTGGCCTATCGGTGTCGGCAGGGACTCGATTCGCTGCTGGTGCCGCTCGAAGAACTATACGATGCATTTGCTTTCGGTCGCCGCGATCCCCGGGCGATTCCCCG
>JAKLIL010000213.1 GCA_022709625.1 Verrucomicrobiota bacterium | reverse complement strand
ATCCTCGATCCGGTCGGTGAACGAAAGCCGCTTGGCCAGCCGCAGTTCCTTGGCCGAGGTTTCGAGCGTCCGGTCGCGGCCAGCACGCAGTTCGTCCAGGCGCCGGGCATTGACGTCGAAGCCGGCCACGGCGAAATGCTTGCCGAATTCGACGGCCAGGGGCAGGCCGACGTAGCCGAGGCCGATGATGGCCAGGCGGGCCTCGCGGGATTCGATGCGTTCAAGCAGCGGGGTCTGGGTCATGGGAGCGTTCCTTGCTGGCGAGACGGTTTTCCATGGCGTGGAAAAAACGCGGAAAAGTATTCCATGGCGTGGAAAACCGGCCGCCCCGCGCCTAGTCCACCATGGTTTGGATGAACTTGTCGGCTTCCGCGATGGCGGCGGAAAGGTCCTTGAGGAGGGCGTTCACGTCCATTTCGATCTTGGCCGATTCGTCCTGCAGCGAGGCCAGGGCCTTGGCGTTGAGGTTGTGCTTCAGGAAGAGCACCTGGTCGCGGAACACGGACAGCACGGGTTCGATCTTGGATTCCGCGTTGCGCATGGCGTCCAGCATGCGGTCGCAATTGCGCTGGGTGTTGCGCAGCTTGGCCTCGCTGTCGCGGCGGTACTGGGCGTTCTGGTACTGCTTGGTTTCCGCCGCCCACTCGCGGAACAGGTCCCGCGCCACGCGTTCCACGTCGCCGATGCGCGTGTGGACGTCCGCCGCGCGGCCTTCGCAGCGCGCCAGTTCCGCCGACAGCTTGTCGTACTGCTTCTGCAGGTCGCCGCCTTCGAACTTCACCGTGGCGCCGAACTGCTCGAGCGCGTCCTTGAACACCGTCTGCGTGTCCTGCTGGGCGTCGCGAGCCTTGCCGACGCGCTTGACGAGGATGTCGCGCTTCTCGTTGCCGAGGAATTTCTCCTGCAGTTTGTAGTTGAGCGAAGCGCAGCCGCCCAAGGTGGCCGCCAGAACCGCGGCCAAACCGATGCGTAGGGTTGTATTCATGGCGCGCATCCTACCCGTCCGGCCCCGGCCGCTCAATCCAAAACGCCGCCGCGGGCCCGTTCGGGGCCGATCTCCGGCCCGCGGAAAAGGAAAGGCCCCCGTTGCCGGGGGCCGCGGGGTTCGCGAAACTGGTGGAGGCGGCGGGAGTCGAACCCGCGTCCGCACAAGCATCGCAACGGCGTCTACGCGCGTATTCCGCGATTAGGTTTCGCCATGCCGCCTGTCCGCGGACGGGCCAGCGGCACCGCAATCAACCTGTTGGTTCTCGCGCTTGCGCCCGGTTGCCCGGCGCAGGTCGCCAGCCTGCTGTCGTCGCCCGAATCCGTCCCGCAGGCGGGAACGGCCGGACGTCGCGGAACTAAGCCGCGAGGGCCAATTCGTCGTTGGCTTTTGTGTTGTTTCCCGGATGATTAGCGAGGCCAACCGAGGTCCTCGGCGCGCGACCGCTGCTTCAACTGGCACGTCGAAACCGGTCGCCCCCGCGACTTGCAACCTACCCCACCTCCCGCCGCCGCGCAAGCCGAATGAACCGCGTCAGTAGGCCATGCCGTTCAGGGTCATGACCTGCACGACGACGAGGCCCACAACGACCAGCATGGAGACGAGGGACACGATGGCCCAGACCGCGCCCGGTTCCTCCTCGCCCTGGATGGTGAAGAGGGGTTCCGCGCCGCCGGCGGTGGCCGCCGTGGACGCCGCCGCGCCGCCGGTAATGGTGACGGATGCCCCGCCCGGGCGTTTGAGCTTGATCGTGGGCCGCCCGGTTGGCGCGGCTTCGGACATATCCGCCGCGGCATCCAGAGGAGCGCCGCTGGCGGTCACGCGTACGGTCGGCCGCGTGCCGATGCGGATGGTCCGGGGTTGCACCGTCGGGGCCGCGCTCAAGGGAATTCTGCTGGTATCCAGCAAGGTGGTCCGCCGCTTGTAGATGTCGTCGTCCGGCGGCGGCATGGCGCCGAGGCCAACCCGGGACGTCTGGGCCTTGGCCGCGCCGGGAATCGCCGAGATGTCGATGCGGGACGTCGCTTTTTTGGGATTGGTGCCGAGGCGGATGCCGCTGGTGCCGGGCGAGGCGGGAATGGTGGCCTTGCTCAAGTCGATGCGGGACGTCGCGGACTTCACCTTGCTGATGTCCAAGGGCTTGAGTTCATTTTCATCGGACATGGCCACACCTCCAAGTCTACACGACCGGAGAGCATACTAGGTGCGGCGGGAAACCGCGTCAAAGCAAATTTCCGGCCGCGCCGGGACCGCCGCCCGGCGCCAGACGGCTTACACAGCCGTGAAGCACAGGGTGGCGTTGTGGCCGCCGAATCCGAGCGAATTGTTCAGGCACGCGCGGATCTTGGCCGGGCGGGCGGCGTTGGGCACGTAGTCCAGATCGCAGGCCGGATCGGGGGTGGCGTAGTTGATGGTCGGCGGTAGGACGCCGTCGCGGATGGCCAACACGCACACGACCGATTCGACGCCGCCGGCGGCGCCCAGCAAATGGCCGGTCATGCTCTTGGTCGAGCTGATGGCCACGCGCCGCGCGTCGGGTTCGCCCAGCGCGAGCTTGATGGCCTTGGTTTCGCCGGCGTCGTTGAGCTGGGTGCTGGTGCCGTGGGCGTTGATGTAGTCAATGTCCGCCACGCCCAGCCCGGCGTCCTGGATGGCCAGTTGCATGCCCCGCGCGGGGCCTTCGGCGGTTTCGTCGGGGGCGGTGATGTGGTAGGCGTCGCCGGTGCAGCCGAAGCCCGCCAGTTCGCAGTAGATCCGGGCGCCGCGGGCCTTGGCGTGTTCGTATTCTTCGACGACCAGCATGCCCCCGCCCTCGCCCATCACGAAGCCGTCGCGGTCGCGATCGAAGGGCCGGCTGGCGCCCTTGGGATCGTCGTTGCGGGTGCTGAGGGCGCGCATGGCGTTGAACCCGCCGACGCCCAGTTCGCACACGGCGCCTTCCGCGCCGCCGGCCAGCATCACGTCGGCCGCGCCGGAGCGGATCAGTTCGAGGGCCGAGCCCAGGCAATGGGTACCCGACGCGCACGCCGTCACCACGGCGTAGTTGGGCCCTTTGAAGCCGTGGTTGATGGAAATGATGCCCGGCAGGATGTTGGTGATCATCTGGGGGATCATGAAGGGCGAAAAGCGCTGCGGGCCGCGCTGGCGCAACACGTCCATCTGCGTCTGCATCACCTGCAGGCCGCCGACGCCGGAGGAGGCGACGACGCCGGCCCGGCGCGGATCTTCCTTGGCCATGTCCAGGCCGGAATCGGCGAACGCCATGGCGGCGGCCGCCACGCCGAAATGGCAGAACGGATCCATGTGGCGCTGTTCCTTCTTGGAAATGAATGCGTCCAGGTTGAGATCCTTGACTTCCCCGGCAATCTTCGTATCGAACAGCGACGCGTCGAAACGGGTAATGGGACCGATGCCCGATTCGCCGGCCAGAATCGCCTTCCAAAAGGAGTCCACGGTGCTGCCCACGGGGCTCACCACGCCCAAACCCGTCACGACTGCGCGTCTTGTATCCGCCATGGCCTGCCGTCCAATCTTGTGCCTGCAATGTAGAAACGGGCCGAGTCTCCGCCTTGCCGCGCGGGGTTCCCGGCCCGGGGTTGATCCGCCCGCAGGAGCGCGTTACTTGTCGAATCCCTTTTCCTTGAGGTAGTTGATCACCGCGCCGACGGTCGTCAGCTTCTCGGCGTCCTCGTCGGGGATTTCGGCGCCGAATTCCTCTTCGAACGCCATAACCAGCTCGACGGTGTCCAGCGAGTCGGCGCCGAGGTCTTCGATGAAGGAAGCTTCCGGAACGACCTGGTCCTTGTTCACGCCCAACTGTTCGACGATGATGTCCTTGACTTTGTCCGCTAGTGCCATGTTGTGTTCTCCGTTGTTGTTTTGTTTTAAATCACCACACCATGCCGCCGCACACGGCCAGGGTCTGGCCCGTCACGTAGGCGGCGGCGTCGCCGGCCAGGAAGACGACCGCCTTGGCGACGTCCGCAGGCTCGCCGGCGCGGCCCAGCGGGACCAGCCGGAGCATGGCCTCCCGGGCCGCCTCCGGCAGCTTGTCGGTCATGGCCGTGCGGAT
>JAKLIL010000212.1 GCA_022709625.1 Verrucomicrobiota bacterium | reverse complement strand
CATTGTCCTCCACGTTCAGCCACTGCAGCAGCGCCGCGCCCTGGAACAGCACGCCGAACCGCGCCAGGATGCCCTGCAGCCGCGGCCCTTCGGCCTCGCTGATGCAGTCGTCGCCCACCCAGACGCGGCCGGATTCGGGAATCAGCAGGCGCACCATGTGCCGCAGGCTCACGCTCTTGCCGGCGCCGGACAGGCCCACGATCACGAAGGTCTCGCCCCGGGCGATCGCGAAGCTGACGTCGTCCAGGACCGTTTTGCGTCCGAAGCGCTTGGTGACGTGCTCGAAGCGGATCATTGGTAGAACAGCCTCGTCACGAAATAGCCCAGCGTCAGAATCAGCAGGAACGACACCACCACGGTGCGGCGCGTGGCGCGCCCCACCCCGACGGCCCCTTCCGTGGTCGTGAAGCCCTGGTAGCACGATACGCACACGATCACGAGCCCGAAAATGAACGCCTTGAACAGCCCCACGTACAAATCCTTGTTGTAGGTGTGCCGAAACACGCCGTCGAAGTACGACTCCGGCGACACGCCCAGCATCGTCGCCCCCACCACCGCGCCGCCGAGCAGCCCGACGACGTCCATGTAGACCGTCAAGGCCGGCATCATCACCCCCAGCGCCACGAGGCGCGGCATGACCAGGTACCGCGGCACGGAGATGCCCATGACGTCCAGCGCGGCGATTTCCTCGGCGACGGTCATGGTTCCCATCTGCGCGGCGATGGCCGATCCCACGCTCGCCGCGACCACCAGCCCCGCCATGAACGGCCCCATCTCGCGCAAGATTCCGTTGCAGACCAGAGTCGAGACCAGATGCTCCTGGCCGAACAGGCGCAGGCCCAGCCCCATCTGCAGCGCCAGGATCATGCCCGTGAACGCCCCGACCACGGTCACCACGCCGAGGCTTTTGAGACCCACCACGAAGCACTGCTGCATCACGTCCGCGCGGTTCTTGCGCGACAACGCATACGGCACCTGGAGAATCGCGTCGAACAGCAGCACCAGCGCCCGGCCCGTGCCCTGCAGGGATTCCAGCACGCGCCGGCCCACGGCGGCGACGGCGTTGGCCGGGGGCTCGTAGTATTGCTGTTCGCGGGTGATCATGGACGCGGCGTTTCCGGCGCGTCCGGTCGCGGCGCCGGCCGCAGGGACAGCCGGCCCAGCCACAGGAAGCGCATCTGGCGATTTGTAGCCGTTCGGTCGTAGGCAAGCAATCCTTTCAGCACCGACCAGCGCCGCGCCGCGTCGCCCGCGTCGCGTTCGTGCCGCCATAGCGGAAACAAGGCAAACGCCCGCGCGTCGGCGCCGCGCCGCGTGGCGCGGTAGAGCCCCCAGAGCACGTCAAGATCGCTGTCCTGGCCCTGCGCGCGGTAGTCCAGCAGCGTCCACAGCGGCGCCCAACTCCGCTCGACGGGCGGCGGATTCTCCACGGGCCACAAATCCGGCGCGCGCAAGCGGTAGCTGCCCGCGTCCCGGTCGTAGCGCCGCGAGTACAGCGGCCACAGCTTGGTCCGGTTGGCGGTTACGCGCGGCGGGCCCGGCGGCGGCACCGCCGCCTCGCCGCGCTTGGCCGGCAGCGGGATATCCGCCTGCGAGACGCTGACAAAGAACGGGATCGCCAGCCAGCGCGTCAGCCGTTTGCGCCCGTAGTCGTTTTGTTCGCGGCTGAAAACCGGCCACAGCCAGCTATGCCGCACCAGGGTCTCGTCCCGGCGATAGCCGTACAGCGGCCACAGCACGAACCGTTCCCGGATGCCCGTATCGCGCTGGAAAAACGGCCACGGACAATAAAACCGGTTGAGCTGGTCGCCGCGGATGAACTGGAAGAACGGCGGGAACACCATCCAGCCCTTCTGGCTGTTGAGGTTCACCCGCCCGCACAGCGGAAACAGCACCCAGGCCGTGCCCGTGGCCTTGGGGTGCACGTAGCGCCCGTGCGACCAGAGCGGCCACAGCACCGCGTGCTTCACGTACTGCCGGCCGCTCTTGGAATAGCCGTAGAGCGGGAAAATCCGGAACTGCTCGCGATGGCCGTCCGGCGAGGTCGTGCGCGAATAGATCGGCCAGAGCACGTCGGTCGTCTTCACCTCGTTAAGCTGGCTCTGGGTCCACAGCGGCCAGAGGAAGAACCGGATGCGGTCCCGCAGCAGGAAATTGCCGATTTCCCCGCCGAGGGGGAACAGCGCCGCGTAGCCCGTCCCTTTTTCCGTGCGGCCGTGGAACCAGAACGGCGGCAGCCAAAACCGATACTGGGATTGCGGATCCACCCGATCCCGGTCGAAGAAAAAGGCAATGAGAAAGCGCCACGATTTTTCCTTGCCGTAGGTCTTGCCCGCGGCGACGGGCCACAGGAAATCCCAGGCGTTCCGGTCCGGCGCCGGATCGGTGGCGCGCACCCACAGCGGGCGCGGACAGGCCCGCAGGGTTTTGCCGTCGGGGCTCGCGGCCGTCTCCCAGAACGGCCCCGCGGCGCGGAAGCGCGCTGCGCCGGCGATGTCCGTTTGCCACACCGCCAGCGGGCCCCAGTCCCGGTCCGCGGCCGGCGGCGCCGGCAGCTCGTTGGCCGCCGCGCCGACCGCCGCCGCCCACCCCGCCAGGAACGTTTTCCACGCCATGGAAAATTTTTTCCGCGGTTTTCCACGGTATGGAAAAATTCCGGCCGATTTTTCCACGGTATGGAAAAATTTTCCGGCCGTTTTCCACGCCATGGAAAAACCGCCGTTCACGCCAGCCGGCGCCCTTGCCCCGCCGGGCCGACGAACCGGCCGTCGCGGACCATGATGGTCCCGCGCAGCGTCACGACCTCGGGCGCGCCGCGCACCGCGAAGCCTTCGTAGGGATTGTAGTCCACGGCGAGGCTCTGGGTGGCCTGGGAAATCGTGCGGCGCGCGGCGGGATTCCACACCACGAGGTCGGCGTCCGACCCCGGGGCAATCGTGCCCTTGCGCGGATACAAACCGAAAATCTTCGCGGGATTTTCCGCGGCCACGGCCACGAGGCGTTCGAGGGACAGTTTGCCGCCGGCTACGCCCGCGACATAGGCCAGCGCCACGCGCTCCTCCACGCCGCCGATGCCGTTGGGGATCTTCGTGAAATCGCCGCGGCCCAGTTCCTTCTGGCCCCGGAAGTCGAACGGGCAGTGGTCCGTGCCGAGCGTATCGATGCGGCCGTCCGCCAGCGCCGCCCACAGGGCGTCCTGGTCGGCTTTTTCGCGCAGCGGCGGCGAGAGCACCCACTTGGCGCCTTCGAAATCCGGCCGCTCCGCGTACGACCGGTCCAGCGTCAGGTAGTGGATCATCGTTTCCAGATACAGGTCCTTGACCTGGCCGCGGAAGCGGTCGGCCATGGCGAGCGCCTCGGCGCAACTCACGTGCACGACATAGGCCTTGGCGCCCGTGGCCGCCGCGAAGGTGAGGAACCGGCACACGCCTTCGGCCTCGACCGGCGGCGGACGGCTCGGTCCGTGCCACTCGGGTCCCGTCTTGCCTTCCGCCAGGAGCCGCCGCTGCAGCGCCGCCACCAAATCCGCGTTTTCGCAGTGGGCCCTCGCGACCACGTCGTGCGCCGCCGCGAACTCCAGCACGCGGAACAAATCCTCGTCGTTGATGGCCAGGGTGGGTTTGTAGGCCAGATAGATTTTCACCGACCGCAGGCCCTGTGCGACGTATTTCTCCAGTTGCCGGCGCGTCGTTTCGTCGAAGCGCGTAATGGTCAGATGCCACGCGTAGTCGCACGCGGCCCGGCCCGCGACCTGCGCTTCCCACGCGGCCCACGCCGCGTCGAGGTCCGGTTCCAGGCCCGACCCGGCGAAATCCATGATGCAGGTCGTGCCGCCCAGCAGCGCCGCGCGCGTGCAGTTGGCGTAGTCGGATTTGGCCTTGGTCTGGGTCAGCGGCAAGTAGGCGTGCACGTGCGGATCGACGAACCCCGGCAGCACCAGCTTGCCCGCCGCCTCGACGACCGTCGCGCCCGGCGGCGGCGCGATCCCCGGGGCGACCTGCGCGATGCGCTCCCCTTCGCACCACACGTCCGCGCGACGCCGGCCGGCCGCCGTCGCCACCTCCCCGCCGC
>JAKLIL010000211.1 GCA_022709625.1 Verrucomicrobiota bacterium | reverse complement strand
ATCAACCGCACGTTTTTCGGCATCGACGCCAACGCCTGGGTGCAGAATCTGGCGTCCTTCGGCATCCTGTGGCTGGCCATCGGGTTCCTGTACGTGTTCGTGCCGAACACGCGGGTGCGCCGGCGCCCGGCCTTCCTCAGCAGCCTTCTGACCACCCTGGTGTTCCTCGGCTGGATGCGCATGTTCACCGTGCTGCAGATCGGCGTGACCAACTACAACTACATCTACGGCGCCTTCGCGGCCGTGCCGGTGTTCATGCTGTGGATGTACGTGACCTGGGTCATCCTCCTCTTCGGCGTCGAATTCACCTTCGCGTTGCAGAACTCGGATACCTACCAGATGGAGAGCGCCGCGGATACCGCCAGCGCGCGCGCCCGCATTCTCGTGGCCCTGCTGGTCCTGCGGCGGGCCGGCCGCGCGATGGACGGGGGGAAGGGCATCTTCGACGCGGCGGACTTCGCCCGGCACAACAAGGCGCCGATCCGCTTGATCAATTCGGTCGTGGCCCTGCTGGCCCGCCGGGGCTACCTCGCCCAGGTCGCCAGCCGCGACGCCGGCTACGTGCTGATGCGCGCGCCGGAATCCATTCGGATCCGCGAGCTGGTCGCGGAACTGATCCGCGAAGGCGGCGGCCACGCCGAACTGGAGCAAGCGCTCACCACGGACGGCGCCCTGCGCGACACCCTGGCCCGGATTGACGCGGGCTTCCGCCAGGCCTGCGGGGACCTGACCCTGGCCGACATGGTGGCGGCCGCGGCCTCCGCCCAGCCGGCGTAGCGCTTCCATGGACCTCGATTTCGCCCAGCACCTCAACGCGGAGCAGTTGCGCGCCGTGACGGCGGACGACGGCCCGGTGCTGGTCATCGCCGCCGCCGGCACGGGCAAGACGCGCACCCTGACCCATCGCGTGGCGTGGCTGGTGCTCGAACGCGAAGTCGATCCCCGGCGAATTCTCCTGCTGACCTTCACCAACCGGGCCGCCGCCGAGATGCTCGCCCGCGCCGACCGGCTGGTCGGCGGCCACGTCGGCGGGCTGTGGGGCGGCACGTTCCACCACGCCGCCAACCGGATGCTGCGCCGCCACGCCGCTTTGCTAGGCTACGGCCCTGACTACACGATCCTCGACGAGGACGATGCCACGCGCCTGCTCAAGGCCTGCGTGGCCGAACTGGGGCTCAAGGACAAGAAATTCCCCAAGCCGCCGGTGCTGGCCGGCGTGTTCGGGCTGGCGGCAAACCGCGACGTGCCCGTGGAAGAAACCGCAAAAGCGCGTTTCGCGAGCCATGCCGTGGACGTCGACGGCGTGCTGAAGGTCCACGCGCTCTACGGGCAGCGCAAGCGCGCCCTCAACGCGATGGACTTCGACGATCTCCTCGTCAACGGCCTGCGCCTCCTGCGCGAACACGAACCGGTGCTGGCCTCCTACCAGGAGCGCATGCTCCACGTGCTCGTGGACGAATACCAGGACACGAACAAGCTGCAATCGGACTTCGTCGATCTGATCGCCGCCCGGCACCGCAACCTGCTGGCGGTCGGCGACGACTTCCAAAGCATCTATTCCTGGCGGGGCGCGGAAGTGAAGAACATCCTCTCGTTCCGCGCGCGCTATCCGGACGCCCAGATCTTCAAGCTGGAGGAAAACTACCGCAGCGTGCCCGACATCCTCGAGGTCGCCAACCAGATCATCGCCGGCAATCCGGAACAGTACCAGAAGGTGCTGCGCGCCACGCGCCCCGCCGCCGTGAAGCCCATCCTCGCCAAACTGGCCGACGGCGGCCACCAGGCGCGCTACGTCGTCGAAAAGGTCCGGCGCCTGCTGGAATCGGGCGAGGTGCCCCCCGGTCAAATCGCGGTGCTCTACCGCTCGCACTACCACTCCATGGAATTGCAGATGGAACTGGCCCGCGCGCGGCTGGACTACGTGCTGATGAGCGGCGTGCGCTTCTTCGAACAGGCGCACGTCAAGGACGTCTGCACTCTGCCGCGCCTCGTGGCGAATCCCGCCGACAGCCTTGCCTTCGCGCGGTTGGTCGAAATGTTTCCCAAGGTCGGTCCCCGCAAGGCCCAAAACTTGTGGAAAGACCTCGGCGAGCACCTCAACCTGCGGGATGCCGCCAAGCGCGCCCAGCTCGCGGAACTGCTCCCCGCCGATGCCCGGTCCTCCTGGCAGGCCATCGAGGAAAAACTGTTTCCCACGGACGCCAACGACGGCGCGGTGCTCGACCGACCCGACGAACTGGTCTTTCGTTTCCTCGAAGCCTTCTACAACGAATTCGCCGAGGACACCTACGAAAACGCCCGGCAGCGCCTGGAAGACATCGAGGAACTGATGGCCTTTTCCGCGCGCTACAAAAACACCGCCGAATTCCTGAGCGAGATGGCCTTGCTGACCAACCTCGAGGCCGAAATCAACCGCAACAAGGGCCAGCCGGCGGACGCCATCCGCCTCACGACCATCCACCAGGCCAAGGGACTCGAATGGCAGGCAGTCATCGTCCTGTGGCTGGTGGACGGCATGTTTCCCGCCGCGCGTTCCCTCGAGGAAGCCGCCGACGAAGCCGAGGAGCGTCGCCTGTTCTACGTCGCCGTGACCCGCGCCAAGGACTACCTCTGGCTCTGCGTGCCGCGTCTGCGCAAGGCCCGCGACGGCGGCGTCATGATGTGCGCTCCCTCGCGCTTCATCGACGAAATCGATCCCGGCCTCCTGCAGATCGACAAGGCCGGCGGGTTTGCTGCCACGCCGCCGCGCTGGACCCGCTGGCCCTGACCCCCGCCGCGGTCGGTTTTCCATGGTACGTAAAACCGGCCGAAAAGTTTTCCATGGCACCTAACGCCATGCGGGCCAGGGGTTGGGCGTATCCTTGCTGGCGCGGCCGCGCAGGTTTGGATTGCCAACGGTCGGCGCGCGGAGGATGATGTCGAACATGTTGAGCGTTGCGATGTTGCGTTTGGTCTCCAAGCCTGCCGTCCACGGAGAATTACCATGAGAACCCTTGCCAAATACCTTGCATTGTTTGGAGCCGTCCTGCCGCTCGCCGTGCCGCTGGCGCACGCGGCGCCGTGGACATCCGGCAACGCGGATTGGAACGTCAATCTGGAGGACGAAGCCAACGCGGCCAACTACTACGGCCAATGGTCGGGCCATACCTATTTCGCTTCGCCCGACGACTGGCGCAAGATCCCCATCTACCAGTTGATCACGGACCGCTGGAACGACGGCCAGCCCGAAAACAACGAATTGGACTACGGCGGTTACGATTTGACGTCGGTCGGCACGCGCCACGGCGGCGATTTCCTCGGGGTCAGCAACAAGTTGGAGTACATCCGGGCGCTGGGCTACAAGGGGGTGTGGATTTCGCCGGTCTTCCAGAACCGCGACAATTCCTACCACGGCTACGGCCAGATCGATTTCACCCTGCTCGACAAGCGGTTCGGCACCGTCGCGGACTTTCGCGCCATGGTCAACCGGGCCCACGAACTCGGGCTCTACGTGATCGTGGACATCGTGGTGAACCACATCAGCGACTTGTACTATTTCCAAGGTTATCCGAGCAGCAGCGCGCCGTTCCACATGCACAGCGGCGAGTACAACCTCGTGGAACGCACCCCCGGCGTCTCCTACGTGGATTTCCCGGTCGTCAACACGAAGTACGAAACCGGGCAGTACTGCGACGTGTACGGCGACGACGGCTATGTCCGCACCGACTCGGGCGCCGGCTCGTTCTGGGACAGCGACCTGCACCACAACGGGGATCTGGGCGACTACGGCGATCCCTGGCAGAACCACCTCGGCAAGATCTACGGCACGCTCGACGACCTGCGCACCACGCATCCGCGCGTCCAAGGCAAGATCACCGCCATGACCAAGGCCCTGATCGCGTCGTGCGACGTCGACGGCATCCGGATGGACACGCCGATGCAGGTGCCGCGCTACTTCTTCGAAAACTGGTGCACGGCGGTCAAGGCCTATGCCGCCACCCTCGGCAAGAGCGACTTCTTCATCTTCGGCGAGTTCTACTGCTCGCGCGAACGGGCCGTGACCATGGTCGGCCGCGGGCGCACGCCGGCGCAGTACGGGAATCCCTACGGCTTCATCAACAACA
>JAKLIL010000210.1 GCA_022709625.1 Verrucomicrobiota bacterium | reverse complement strand
TGGTCCAGATCGACCCGCAGCACGGTGGCCACCGGGGTAGCGTTCACCGGCAATTCCCGGCCGCCTTCTTCCTCCAGCGTTTCGCCTTGGCGCAGCGCCAGCAGGTTGAGAAAATCCGGCAGGCCGAGATCGAGCGCGTCGGGGATTTCCCCGCCGGCGATTTCTTCCAGGACGAACAGGAGGGCGTCTTGGCGCGGCGTCAGCCCGAGCACGGCATCCCGGGGCATCTGGCGAATCGGCCGCCGGCCCGCGCGGGTCGCGAGGTAGATCCGCAGGGGCACGCGGCCTTGGGCCACGCCGTCGCGCCAATCGCGGGCCAGTTCCAGCCCCACGGCGCACTCCACGGTGCCGGGCGTGCCGGACGGCGCGCGCTTGAAGAAGACCTTGTCCTCCATTTGCCGCAGGTGGCGCGCCCGCCGTTCTTCCTCCTGCAGTTTGCGTTCGCGGTCGGGATCTCGCTGGCGGGCCAAGAGGGCCAGCCCGAGGGCGATCACGTGCGCGCAAATCACGCCGCGCTCCACGTTGTCGCGGCAGGGGCACAGGTTTTCGCACGAGTGGTCGGGCAGGATCCGGGCCGCCGATTTGATCGACCGGCTGCCCCACACCAGCGTGCCTTTCATCACGGGCGCATCGAAATCCGCCGCCTGGACGACCCCGCGCTGGAACAGGGCGGTGCCTTCCCGGAAGGTGGTGGCCCCGCCCCAGTTCTGCAGCATTTTGTCGGTGAACGGCAGTTTCACGTATCGCTCTGGCCCCGTTTTCCGGCACGCCATAAATGCATGAAAATACCAGCCGCGCCGCGAAACACAACCCCGCAATTCCGGTTTTCGCGGGGTGGCCGCGCGCGGCGGAAGAAGCGCTTTTTTCCGCCGAAATTCTCGCTTGCCCGCAACCCCCCGGGGCCGTATCCTCCTGCCCCATTGTATTCCGCGCGGGTCCGCCGGCGCGGAGCCCAAACGGATAGACGCATCGAGGAAAGAGAGCCCCCCATGGCCATGATGATTTCCAAGTTTCACCGGCTGATCCAGTCCCGCCTGCTGTGGGGCGCGTTCCTGATCATCATCGTCTTTTCCTTCGTGATCTGGGGCATGGTGTGGCCGTCCCAAATCGACAAACAGGACCGACTCAACGCCGCCGGCACGCTCGCGGGGGACATCGTGCCTTCCGGGGAGTTCCGGGCGGCCTACTTGAGCTCCTATTTGGCCCGGGCGCTGACCCAGGGCCGCGAGGTGCCTTCCACCCCCGAGAACGACGCCCTGCTGCGCCGGCAGTCCTGGCAACGGCTGGCGACGCTGCGCGAAGCCCGCAAACTGGGCATCGTCGCCACGGACCAGGAGTTGATCCAAGCCCTCCGGGGGAACTTCGCCGAGACCAACGGCGCCTACAATCCGCAGCGCTACCAGGCGTTCCTCCAGAATCTGGTCCGGCCGCTGGGCTTCACCGCCGCCCAGTTCGAGCAGCATATCCGCGAGGAGATCGCCATCCAGAAAATGGGCAGCCTGGTCGGCCGCCAGGCGCATGTCACGCCGCTGGAAATCCGCCAGACGTTCGAGACGCTGCTCGACAACTTCACGGTGGCCTATGCCGTCGTGCGCGCGGCCGACGTGGAAAACGACGTCGCGGTCGCGGAAGAGGACGCGCGCCAATTGTACGACGCCGATCCGCAGGCCTTCACCACGCCCGAACAGCGCGAAGTTTCCTACGCAACCTTCCCCATCGCCGACTATCTCGACGCAACCAACGAAATCGCCGACGACGCCGTCCAGGACTACTACGAACTGCACATTGAAGAGTACACGACGCGGACAACCGACACCAACGGCCAGCCCCGCGAAGTCGTCGCCGAACTGGACGAGGTCAAGGACGGCATCGTCGCGGCCCTGCGCCGCGAAGCGGCCATTGAAAAAGCCGACGCCGCCGCCACCGAATTGGCCTTCAAGGCCATCCCCGACCGCGACGGCACGGTGCCCGATTTCGCCGCCGAAACCGCCACGGCCGGCCGCACGGCGCTCAAACTGCCGCCGTTCGCCCGCTTCGACGTGCCGCTGGCGGATGGCGGCATGGCCTTCACGGCGACCGTCTTCGAACTGGGGTTGGACGCGTTCGACCGCGTCAGCGCCCCGATCGTGGGCCAAACCAATCTCTACGTGGCCTATCTGGAAAAAATCCACGAACCGCGCGTGCCGTCGTTCGAGGACGCCAAAGAGCAGGTCTTGGCCGCCGCCAAACGCAAGGCCGTGGCCGAGGCGCTGCAGGCCAAGGGCGCCGCGGTGAAGGCCGCCGCCGAGGCCGGCCTCGCCGCCGGCCAGACTTTCGCGGAAGCCGTGGCGGATACCGGCGCGCAGGTCGCGACCGCCGAACCCTTCACGGGCCTCTCCGGCTCGTCTTCCACCAATGCCGCCGTCCAGACATTGGCCCAGGCCGTCGTGGGCTTCAACCAAGGCGAAGTCGCCGAGCCGGCGCCCTTCGCCGACGGCGTGCTCGTGGCGTACCTGCAAACCCGCACGCCCGCCGCCCCCGCCAGCTTCGATTCCTACCGCGACGAAATTGCCTCCGCCATTCGGAACCGCCGGGCGCAAACCCTGTTCCGCGATTGGCAGGCCAGCCTGCTGGCCCCGGAACGGTTCACCGATCTGCAACCGGCGGCGACCGCCGACGAGCAGGACGAAGGCAACGAAGAGGCCGGCGAGGAAGGGGCCGGCGACGAAGCGCCGGCCGGCATCAGCCCGGAAGACCAGCAGTACCTTTAAAAAGAACAACCCGCGAGGAAATCCCATGATCGTCACCACCAAGGAACTGTTCGCCCACGCCTACGGCAAATACGCCATCGGCGCCTACAACATCAACAACCTCGAGCAGACCATGGGCCTCTTCAAGGGCAACGTGGACAGCAAGGCCCCGTTCATCGTGCAGCTCTCCAAGGGCGCGCGCAGCTACACCCACAAGCTGATGCTCGAAGCCATGATGAACACCGCCGACCGGATCTTCCCGGAGGCCGTGTTCGCCATCCACCTCGACCACGGCGACGAATCCACCTGCATGGATTGCATCGCCTCCGGCGTCTATTCGTCGGTTATGATCGACGCCTCCCACGAGCCGTTCGAGAAGAACGCCGAGATCACCAAGCGCGTCGTCGACGCCGCCCACGCCAAGGGATTGGTCGTCGAAGCCGAACTCGGCCTGCTCAAGGGCGTCGAAGAAGACGTCGTGGCCGCCGACCACGTCTACACGAAGCCCGACGAAGCCTACCGGTTCGTCAAGGCCACGGGCTGCGACAGCCTCGCCTGCGCGATCGGCACTTCCCACGGCGCGTTCAAGTTCAAGGGCTCCCAGAAGCTGCGCTTCGACATCCTGGTGGAAATCCAGAAGCTGCTGCCCGGCTTCCCGCTCGTCATGCACGGCTCCTCATCCGTGCCGAAGGACGAAGTGGACCGGATCAACGCCGCCGGCGGCAGCCTCAAAGGCGCCTCGGGCGTGGATGCGTCGCAATTTCTCGGCGCCGCGAAGCTCGGCGTGACCAAGATCAACATCGACACCGACGGCCGCCTGGTCTGGTGCCGCGTGCACCGCGAATTCTTCCGGGACCATCCCGAAAAATTCGACCTGCGCGATCCCGGCAAGGTGTTCATGCCCGAATACGCAAAGTTCATCGCCGCCAAGAACGTCTTGCTCGGCAGCGCCGGCCAGGTGGATGCCGCCCGCGACTACATCCAGGCGCACAAGACGAAATAGCGCGGATTTTTCCGCCTCGGCCGGGAGCGAACCTCCCGGCCTTCGGGGTCGGGGTCAGCCCTTTATTTAGAAGATAAGGATTGACGATCCCAAACGGGTCGGGCATTCTCCCTCCCCATGGCTCGCAAACTTCGCATTCAATTCCCCGGGGCAATCTATCATGTGGCCGTGCGCGGCAATGCCCGACAGAAGATATTCTTGGACGATCGCGACCGGGCACGGTTTCTGGAGAGTTTGGCGACGGCTGTGGAGACCTACGGTGTGCGACTCTATTTGTTTTGTCTCATGTCCAATCATGTCCACCTGCTGGTGGAAACGCCGCTGGGCAATCTCAGTGATTTCATGGGTGGTTTGAATACATCCTACGCGGTGTATTTCAACCAGCGTC
>JAKLIL010000021.1 GCA_022709625.1 Verrucomicrobiota bacterium | reverse complement strand
CGACAACTGGAACCTCATCGCCAGCGTGACGGACACGGTGGCGCTCGCCTCCAGCGACGCTTCGGCGACGCTGCCTTCGGCGGCCGCCCTCGCGGGCGGGGTGGGGACCTTCTCCGTGACGATGAACGCGGCCGGCAATTGGACCGTGACGGCCACCGACGAAACCGACGGCACCAAGACGCCGGGTACCAGTTCGGAAGTCACGGTCATCGACTCCATGCTGCAGCAGTTCTTCCTGCCCATGCCCGAAGCGCACATCCGGACCGCGTTCCTCACCATCAGCGCCGACACCACCTATCCCGTCGGCACCAACATGGTGGCGATCTTCTCGATCGTGGTCAGCGTGCCGGGGACCGTCATCATCTACGACCAGTGGGAAGACGGCTACGAGGGGAACATCAACAATCCGACCAACGCCGGTTCGCAGATCTGGGGCGACGGCAACGACCTCAACGGCGTGTGTCCGGGTTTTGCGAACGATCCGGCCGTACTGGCCGCGGGCATGGTGATTGCGCTGCGCAACAACGTCGGGATTCCGCGGACCAACGCCGTCGTCAAATGGGACGGGGGCGACCGCATTTCGGCTTCCCGTCCGATCACGGTCACGCGGTCGTGCTGGTCCCTGAGCCGCGGGCCGGTACACGGCAGTTCGGTCGAGGTCCACAGTACCTTGAGCCACGGCCTCAACTTCATCGCCCCGCTGGGCGACAACGTGGCGGCCAACGGCATGTTCACCTACGCGGGCCTGACGGTGATGGCGGACCAGGACAATACGAAGGTGATCATCGACGTCGACGGGACGAATACGGTCGCACCGACCACCAACGTGATCAACCGGGGCTACTTCGGGGCGCTGTTCGTCAACGACGGCATCAAGAAAGGCGCCACGGTCAAGGCCGACAAACCGATCCAGGTGCACATGATCACAGGCGATCCCAGCGCCACCTTCGAGTCGCGCTCCTTCGTGCTCCATCCGCGGGAGATCTGGAGCGCCAACTACATCTTCCCGATCGCCACGGTGAACGCGACGTATCCCGGGCGGGCGTATCTCTTCAATACGAACCCCGCGCCGCTGACCGTGGCCTATTCGAATCGCACGACCAGCGGCACCCTGACGATTCCGGGCACCAACGGCGTCTTGGCCTACGATCTGCCGCTCAACGAAGGCACGATGTTCGCCAGCAGCAACGGGCCGTTCTACGCCGTCGGCATCATGGGGTGCGTGTACAGCGGTTCCGGCGACAGTGCCTACGACTGGGCGCTGACCCCGCTGACGCTGGAGAGCCTCACGACCGAAGCCGTCTGCGGCTGGGGGCCCGGCGACGCCAACCAGCCGCCCGTGGACAACGGCAACCCGGTCTGGGTCATGCCGATGGCCGCCACCACCGTGTACGTCGACTTCAACGGCGACCGCGCCGGCGCGGTGACGGATCCCATGGGCGGCCAATGCGACGTGGCGACCAATCTGGCCACCTTGCAGATGCAGCGGTTCTTCGATCCCGACAAGGACCAGAGCGGGTTGCGGGTCTACACCTTGGACGGCACGCTGATCGCCGCGGCCTGGGGCGAGGATCCCTCGCAAGTCGAAGGCAGCAATCCCTTCCTCGACATGGGCTATGCCTTGGTACCCATCCCCAAGCCGGTGCTGGCCAAGACCAGTACGCTCGCCGTGGACGGAGTGCCGGCCGGCCCGAGCCTCGACGACGAGCTGGAATACGAGATCCGCCTGGACAACAAGAGCCTGCAGGCCCTGTTCGACGTGGTGGTGCGGGACGTGCTGCCGCCGCAGGTCAAGTACGTGGCCGGCACCGCCGTCATGATCCAAACCAACAAGGGCACCTGGTCCAGCACCCCCATGACCGACGACGTCGTCGGCACGCCGTTCCCGCTGGATGGGGACGGCTACAGCGTGCTGACCATCCCCGCCGGCGGCGCGGCCATTTTCCGGTTCCGGGCGCGCATCGACGGGTCGGGCTGCATCACCAACCTCGCCTATGCGGACGACCTGTGGGTGCCCGACGTCGTTTGCGTGAGCACGCCCACGACCATTCGCGGCACCGTCTGGGTGGATCTGGACGGCGACGGCGCGCACGACGGCGCGGAGACCGTCGGACTGCCGAACGTCAAGGTGGTCCTCTGCGACGGCGCCGGCGCGCCCATCGCCACGAACTGGACCGACGCGGCCGGTTTCTACAGTTTCTCGGGCACCAACGTCGCGGCTCTGGCGGCGGGCACCTATGCCGTCGTGGAAACCGATCCGGATGGATACCTGTCCACGGGCGATGCGGACGGGACCAACGACAACCGGGTCGCGGTGACCATCGCCGCGGCCGAGACGCGGAACGACGTCGACTTCCTCGATACGCGGCCGGGAACCATGGCCGGGACCGTCAGCTTGGATCTGGACGGCGACGGCTGGCGCGACGCCGAAGACACGAACGGCCTCGCGGGCGTCGCCGTCGTCCTGTGCAACGCCAGCACGGTCGAAGTGGCGGCGGCCGTCACGGCGGCCGACGGCGGGTTTCGCTTCACGAACGTGTTTCCCGGCGCCTACGTCCTCGTGGAAACGGATCCTGCCGGCTACATCAGCACGGGCGACGCGGCAGGGTCCAACGACAATGCCATTGCGGTGGCCCTCGTCAGCGGCACGGACGCGACGAACAACTACTTCATGGATGCCCTTCCGGGCTCGCTTGCCGGAACTTCCTGCGACGGAGACGGCGACGGGTTCTTCAACCCCGCCACTGACACGCCGCTGGCCTTCGTGGCGATCACCCTGCGCCACGCGGGGCCCGACGGAGAATTCGACACGGCGGACGATATTGTCCGGGCGACGGAAACCGGTCTGGACGGGGCCTATCTCTTCGCTGCGATTCCGCCGGGGGCCTATGCCGTCCGGGAGAGCCCGGTGGCCTCCTACGCCTATCTGGACTTGGCCGATGCGGATGGCGGCAACCCCAACGAGATCATTCTGACGCTGGCAATGGGCGAGGACCGGGTCCATCAGGATTTCGAAAACACCCACTGGCTGGGCATCCCCGGCGTGGTCTACAACGCCGCCGTCCTGTCCAGCAACGAGTTCATCTGGACGGACAAGGCCAGCGAACAGCGGATCGAAAACACGAACTCGCCGAACGCCGACATCCGCGAGCTGCGCATGTTCGCCAACGCCAGCAATTTCTACGTCCGCGTGAAGATGAACGACATCACGGACGAGCGGTTGGCCTACGTCGCCATTGGCCTGGACACGCGGCGGGACGCCGGCAGCGCCGCCTTGGATTGGCTCGGCGACGACTCCGGCCTGGGCATCGGCGGCGACTACTACGATCCGCCGGCGGCCACCCACCGGCCCGTGCGGAACATCGTCGTGCACCGGGTCGGGGATTCGGCCCGGGCGGAACTTTTCGCCTTCGACGGCTATGCCTGGTATCCGCCGCCGTCGGGTTGGAGCGCGGCCATCATCAGCACCAACAACAACTCGCTGGAACTGCGCATTCCGCGGGCCGACCTGCTGCTGGACGGCACCGTGACCGGCCGGTTCACCGTAGCCAGTTTCCTGAATTCCGGACGCTGGGCCAACGAGGGCGATTCCACGGTGGCGGCCTACCCGGGCACGCCGGACGCCGCGGATTCCGTCTCCATCGCGCCCTACCAGGTGAACGACGGTCGTCTGGACGTGACGGCGTGGCGGGAGGACCTGAGCGACTTCGACGTCGATTTCTGGCTGGACGTCCGCTTCGACGGCAACGGCATCGTCGACAACCAGCTGCCGACGGCGCCCACGGCCCTTGCCCCGGCGGACGACGCCGAGGTGGGCGCGCGCCCCACGCTCGCCTGGAGCGCCGCCAGCGATGCCGACGGCCGCGTCACCAGCTACTTCCTCGAAGTCGCCACCAACGCGAACTTCAACGGCGCCGTGGGCACGGAGAACGGCCTCATCGACCTGCGCGTGAACCTGCCGGCCACGCAGACCAACTACGTCCTGTCCACCGCGGCGACGCAGTACTGGTGGCAGGTCCGGGCGCGCGACAACGCCGGCATGCTGTCCGCCGGCACGATCCAGAGTTTCCGGATCGGCGGCAAGACGGACGTCGAGGGCCCGGTCCCCACGCTCCTCTACGTCGGCACCAACCTCGCGGGTTTCCTCGCGGGGCAGTTCGACGAGTACGTCGCGCGCTACGGCTACATCCAGTCCGTCAGCGACGGCGACGTCGCCGCCGGGAACCGGTTGGACTTCGCCATTCGCTGGGAAGATCCCAGCGGCGTATTCGCCACGAACTGGATGCATGCGGAAGCCGGCGCGAATGCCGGCCAGTTCACGTGGAACATCCTGCCGGAAAACGGCCGCGTGTCGCCCAATTGGGATGCGGGCGAGACCAATGTGCAGACCGGCGGCGGCAGCAACTGGGTCCAGGACCGCGTATTCTGGGGTAGCAACGTTGCGGCCGTCGGCAATTCGGCGCAAATGCTCACGAACTGGGCGTACGGCGCGTTCACCGTTCCGGGCTACGACGAAAACGCGGAGTACTACTTGTACGTCAGCGCGGAAGACGATTGCCGCCAGAACGGCTACCCCTGGGCGGCTGGGAGCTGGGCGAGCTACGGCGATCCGGACGAAACTTGGGGTGGGTACGCGGCCGACGGTCCGAATTCCGCGCGCAACGTCACCACCGACCATCCGTTGCGCATCGCCGTCCAGGACGACGACGTCCAGCCGCCGATCGCGGCGACTGGCCAGGGCTGGGCCAACTCCCGCTCCTTGCTGGCGTCCAACGCCACGGCGGCGCTGTCCGTCTCCGGCGCCGGGCAGGCGGCCGTGTATGCCGCTTACGACGGCGGCCTGCTGGTCGACGGCTTGACCCTGCTGTGCAATGCCTACGACGAATACAGCGGCATGCAGGTCGATCCCGCGGGGCCCGCCACCACCAACACCTCGTTGGCGATCGGGTTCGGCCCCCGCTTTGCCGCCAATTGCACCAACTTCAGTCCCGCCCTAAGCCACTTGGCCGAGGCGACGGCCGATACCGCCGTCGTGGCGTGGCAGTGGGCCGCGTTGTCTACGGGCGAGGTTGCCGAACTGTGGGGCGGGGAAGGCACCGGCGTGGCCGGCGCCACCAATCCCGTGCGCCTGACCCTGTGGGACAACGACCATGACCGTCCCAACGACCAGGCGGTCGCCTCCAACGTCGTGTTCGGCTACGTGCAGGTGTTGGACGACGACATGGTGGGGCCGCGGATGACGAATTTCCTGACCATGGGCCGGCCGGGCGCGCTGATAGCGACGGGATTCGAAGACGTGGACGGGTGGGAGACCCATGCGGCCGGCGCCTGGTCCGAAGAGGCGCTCGACGGCGTGTGGCAAGCGGCGGGAGCGGAGATCGCGGTCTCCCCGGGTCCGGCCAACGAACGGAACAGCGCGCTCCTCGGCGTCGTCGATGCCGCCCTGCAGCTGCCGCCGCTGGATCGGCCGGGCTGGCTGATTTTGTGGGCGCGACTGCGCGCGCCGGGCGAATCCCGGTTCGTCTTGGAACGCTGGAACGGGACCGCCTGGGACGGGCTTGGCCAACGGACGGTGGCGACGACGAATTACGCCGAAATCTCGTGGACGGTGGCCGGCGCGGCCAGCAACGAAATCCTGCGGCTGCGCTTGGCGGAGCAAGTCGTCGGGACCAGCGCGCTCGAGTTCGACCAGCTCGTCGTGGCGCCGAACCGGGAGTGGACCAACGCGCCCGTGCCGCTGGCTTGGTCGGTGGCCGACGATCTGCCGACGGGCGGTTCCGGCATCGGCGAGTACCGGGTGGTGGATTTGGGCAGCCCCGCGCCAGTGCAAGTGGCGGACGGCGCCACCGTCGGTCTCGGCCTGGCTACGAATTCCGTGCCGACCCCGGCCGCGCAAGGCGCAGTGACCGGCTACGTATTCGCGGTGGATGCGGACGAGGATCGCGGGCTGGCCGACCGGGCCATGGGCATGGTCGTGCCGCACGTGCAGCGCATCGACCTTACGCCGCCGACGGTCGTGCACATGGGCATCGGCGGCACGAACGCCGTGACCGAAACGGTGGACGATCCGACCACGCAGTTCGACTTGACCTGGATCGCGGCCAATATCGGTCCGGACGATCCGATGCATCCCAACCATCCGACGGGCCTGGAGACCGACCGCTATCTGCTGTCGCCATGGCGGAGCTACAAGATCTACTACGGCACCTACGATCCGCTGGTGGTTCCGCTGGACGACAACCCGTCCAGCGAAACGACCGGCTACGTCTATACGAATTTCCTCGCGACGAAGGCCTATACCAACTGGTCCAGCGTGACGGCGGATACCCCGATCGAGGATCCGTCGGCGGCCCATTTCCAGCCGAACTACCAGGCGTTGACCAATCCCGCCCAGAACCACATCCGCCTTTACGACTTGGACTACGACCAGGACTACGTGGTGGTGGTCGTGGGGCTGGACGAAGCCGGCAACGAGGGGCCCGCGGGCGTCTACAGTTGGGCCACCAACAACACCATCCGGTTTGCGTTGATCCGGGGTTCGACCATGGCCAAGTGCGATGCCGCGTCGGCGTTTCCCGGCGCCGACTCGCTTTGCCGCACCAATGTCTGCAAAGCCGCGGCGCTCTACTGGATTGCGGCCGGCCCCACCAACGAGCAAGGCATCTACACCCAGGTGAAGCGGGACTACGATTTGATCGGTTGGGACGCGTGCCGCTTCCAGGAGCGCAGCAACAACGTCTGGCAGCTCGTGGGCACGGTCCGGACCAATTGGTTCGTGGACGACGGCGGCGCGTTCCGCGGCCGCGGGCAGATGCGTTTCTACCGCGCGGCGTACAAGGACCGGTGGCGCACGACCAACCAAACGGGGCAAATGCAGCGGCCGCTGGCCAGCGAAGAAGTTTACGCCATGCACAACGTGGTGCTGTCGCGCGGGCAGAACTTCGTGGCGCTCCACGGCGAACCCTACGTGAACACCTTCCGCGGCGTCTTCGGCGGCACCGAAAACCTGCCCGGCGGTTCCAGTGCGTTGCCGGCCGCCGGAGCGACCATCGTGGAATTCTATTCCTCCGGCACCAACGCGGTTTCGTCGGACCAATATTGGCTGCACACCAACGGCCATTGGTT
The DNA here is from genome assembly GCA_022709625.1 of Verrucomicrobiota bacterium. Lineage (GTDB taxonomy): Bacteria > Verrucomicrobiota > Kiritimatiellia > CAIQIC01 > Lenti-01 > Lenti-01. The sequence continues at coordinate 4,813 of JAKLIL010000021.1, read as the reverse complement.
CGCCGTGGGCGGCGGCGACGTAACCGTGGTCATGCAACCGCCCGACTTCTTCACGCGCGGATTTTCGATCACGCTGCCGGATCCGCTCCCGACCAACTACGTGCACACCGCGGCGTTGGACTCCAACCAGGTGGACAGCCAAGGCCGACCCGTGTCGGTTCCGGCCATGATCTGGTCGCCCATCCTGAAGGTGCCGACGAACGCTTTTAGCCAGACGATCTACACGGGCCACCGCTCCGACCGGGGCGCGACGGTCATGTACAATCTCGCCGTCCTGCGTCTGCCGGTGGCGGCCCATCCCAGCGAAATGCGCCTGCTCGAAAGCGGTTTCGTGAAAGGGGAGCGGGGCTTCGGCGACGAGATCTACACGATCAATACCGCGACGAAGACCGTGCTCAACGGCTACACCATCTATTGCGATGCCGACGGCGTCTGGCGCAACGTCCAAGGCAACGGCCTGGTCCAGGCCGGCTACTTCAAGCCCAACGACATCATCGTGATCGTTTCGCGCGCCGGCGAACCCGGCGGAAGTTGGACGTGGACATACCATCCCACCAACTTCTACAACTTGCCGACCCGCTGGATGGGGCAGTAGTTCGTTTCCGCATCGAATCTTCGCCGTCCATGGCCGGCGCATGCTCGTCGTCTGCGCGGTCCGCTTGCTTGCATCCTGTCCTCGGCGATCGACCGGACCGATTGCAAATAAAACAGATACGATTTTCCGGGAAAACATCGGGCCGATTAATCCGTTCTTAATTGGACGCGATTGCCCCGTATTTGCCGTGAAAACCGCAAAAACGGCCCAAAAAGGCCACATGCCGCCCGGTGCAGGAAGTCCATGCGCGGATTAATGTTAAGGATGGATAATTGCCAAATCATCTTTTTACCTCGAATCCATTGACGCCCAATGGCGGCGTGCCTATTTCTTTAAGCTGTAGAGGATATTTTGAGCAATCCAGAGGTGTGCAATGAAAACTGCAAAGTGCGGTAGTGGCGTGGGTCCCATGGTTGGCTTGACCGGCGTTTTGCGCTGCGGCCGCGGCGATCCCCCGAGTAGGCGGCGACTGGCGGCGGTCTGGTTGGCGATCGGCTTGGCCGCTGTTGCCGGAAACGTGCTGGCGGCCGGGGTGCTCACTCCCGCGACGGGCGGCGAAGCCATCTCGGCGGACAGCGTGGGCGGAGCCTGGACCCCGCTGACCGGACCGGTCATGGCGGAGACCACGGTTGGCTCGATCGGCACCGGGACCATCATCCTTTACGCTCCCGCCGGCTACGAATTCAATCCGGGCGCCGGGGTGACGGTCATGGTGAACGGCGGTGCCACCGCGGCCAACAACGTCAACGACCGTCCCGATGGCAGCAACATTGTCGCCACGGTCGGGACCACCAACATCACGATCTCCATCACCGCGGTCAGCGCCGGCACCGGCAACACCAACAAGCTGACGTGGCAGAACGTCCAGGTACGGCCCACGCGGGGCTGGCCCGTCGGCAGCAACAACGTCACGCGCGCCGGATCCTCCATCATATCCGGAATCGCGGCGGGCGCCAATTGCGGCACGCTGACGCGGGTGGCCGGGGCGGCCACGCAGGTGAGGGTGGAGACGCAGGCGAGCGGCTCCGGAACCGTGGTGGCGGCGCAGAACGTGACGGCGGGCAATTCCCTCGCGGCCTATGCCATCGTGCGGGACCAGTTCACCAACTTCGTGGCCAACGTGGCGGCGGATTCATGGACGCTGGTCAACAAGACCGGCGGCGTGGCGGATGGCGACCTCGTCGCGGCGGGCGACGGCAAAAGCGCGGTCTTTACCGGACACCACCCGGGTACGGCGGCGATCCGGGTGGCTTCCGGCGCCTTGCCGGCCACGGATTCCGGCACCTTGACCGTGGTGGCCGGCGCGGCCGCCAAGTTGATGGTGACCCTGCCGGGCGAGACCTTCGTGTCGGGAGTCGGAAATGCCGGCATGCCGCTTGCGCAGACGGCCGGCACGCAGTTTCAGATCGCCAAGTTGTCGGCCGTGGACAATTTCACCAATCTGGTCACGACGTATGCGGGCACCAAGACCATCGCCTACAGCGGGCCGGGCGGCGTAGCGACCTACGTGACCTCAGTGGCATTCGCGTCCGGCCAGTCGACGACAACCTTGAACACCACGTTGCGCAAAGCGGAAACCACGACAATCAGCGCCAGCAGCGCCACGGCGCCGGCGGTAACGGCCATTCCGAGTTCGCCGTTGACCGTGAATCCAGGCGCATTCGTCAAACTGCAGTTGTTGGTGCCGGGCGAAACCGCGGCGCCGGGGTTCACCTCCGGCAAGACGGGGACGCCCACGGCGCAGACGGCCGGCACGCCGTTCGACGTGACGGCCAATGCGGTGGATGCCAATTGGAATTTGGTCGATACGGTCGACGATACGGTAGCCATCACCTGCAGCGAGCCCAACGCATTGCTGCCGGCCAATGCGACATTGAGCGGCGGCACGCAGATTTTCGGCGCGACGTTCCGCAGGGCCGTGGCCAGCACGCTCACGGCCACGGATGCCAGCGACGGCACCAAGACCGCAAACACGAGCCCGAGCATCACCGTCAACGTCGGGGCGTTCACGAAACTGCAAGTGCTGATGCCGGGGGAGACGGCGGCGCCGGGGACGACCACGGGCAAGACGGGAACGCCGACAACCCGGACAGCCGGGACGGCTTTCAATGTCGTCGTCAATGCGGTGGATGATAATTGGAACCTGGTCAATACCAGCGTGGATATAGTAGGCATCGCGTCCAGCGATCCCAATGCGGCCTTGCCGGCGAATGGCGCATTGGTCGCAGGAACCCGGACTGCCAGTGTGACCTTAAAGACCGTCGGCAACTGGACCGTGACGGCGACCGACATCACCAACGGGGCCAAACTGCCCGACACCAGCCCCGCCACCGCAGTGATTGCCGGCGCGGTCAACAAGTTGCAGGTGCTGCTGCCGGGAGAGACGGCGGCGCCCGGGACGGCTTCGGGCAAGACGGGGACGCCTTTGGCGCAGACGGCGGGTGTCGGCTATACCGTGACGGTCAACGCCGTGGATGCGAACTGGAACATGGTCAACAATGCCACGTCGGTGACGCTCGACACCACGGATGCCAACGACGGTTTGCCGGCGAGCGGTGCGCTGGTGGCGGGTACGCGGATGTTCCTCGTGACCAACAAGACGGCGGGCATCTGGACGGCCACGGCGACCGGCAGCTATACGGCCAACACCAGTCCCTCCTTCACGGTGAATCCAGCCGCGTTTGCCAAGCTGCAATTGCTGGTACCGGGGGAGACGGCGGCGCCAGGAACGATAACGGGCAAGACGGGCTCCCCGACCGTGCGGACGGCGGGCACGGCGTTCAGCGTAACGGTCCGCGCGGTGGACGACTTCTGGAACCTGATCAATACCGTGGTTGACACGGTGGGCATTACCACGTCTGATCCGAATGCGATTCTCCCGGCCGATGCCGCGCTGCTGGCGGGGGCCCAGACCTTCAGCGTGACCTTCGCGACCGCCGGTTCCCAGATGATCACCGCCAGCGACGTCAGCGACGGAACCAAGGCGGCCAATACGAGTCCGGCCATCACCGTGAATTCGGGCGCGGCGGCCAAGTTGCAATTGCTGCTGCCGGGCGAGACGGCGGCGCCGGGGACGCCGACGGGCAAAACCGGCACGCCCAACAACCAGACGGCGGGCGTGGCCTATACCGTCACGGTGAACGCCGTGGACGCCAATTGGAACCTGGTCAGCGATGTCAGCACCGTTTCCATCGATACCACCGATGCCAACGACGTGAGGCCGGCCAACGCCGCGCTGGTGGCCGGGACGCGGAATTTCGTGATAACCAACAAGACGGCCGGTTCGTGGACCGTGACGGCCACCGACACGGTGGCGCCGGTGTTGACCGCCAGCACCAGTCCGGCCTTTACGGTCAACCCCGGGCCCTTTGTCAAGCTGCAGTTGTTGGTGCCGGGCGAAACCGCGGCGCCGGGGACCACCTCCGGCAAGACGGGAACGCCCACGGCGCGGACGGCCGGAACGCCCTTCAACGTGACGGTGAACGCCGTGGACGCCAACTGGAATCTGGTCGGTGCCATCGGCGATACGGTGGGCATCACGACCACGGATCCCAATGCCACCTTGCCGCCCAATGCAGCCTTGGTCGGTGGAACCCAGGTGTTCAGCGTGACGTTCCGGACGGCGGGCGGCACCCGGACCGTTACGGCGACGGATGTCGACGACGGCACCAAGACGGCGAACACCAGTCCCGCCATCACGGTGAATCTCGGCGCCTTCGCGAAACTGCAAGTGCTGCTGCCGGGCGAGACGCCGGTGCCGGGCACGTCGACCGGCAAGACGGGCGCGCCGACGGCGCAGACGGCGGGCGCTGTCTTTAGCGTCACGATCCGTTCCGTGGATGCCAACTGGAACTTGATCAGCACCAACAACGTGGTGAAACTTGTCGCCAGCGATGCCTTGGCTTCCTTGCCGGCCAACGGGGCGCTCTCCGTCGGCAGCCGGACCGTCGCCGTAACCAACAAGACCGCCGGCTTCCAGACCCTGACGGCGTCGAACGTGACCCAACCTGCCATTCTGCCGGATACCAGTACCCCGTACATGGTGAATCCCGCAGCGGCCAGCAAGCTGACCATCCAGACGCAGCCGTCGGCAACCGCGACGGCGGGTATGCCGTTTGCGCAGCAACCGGCGGTGCGCATCGAGGACGCCTACGGTAATTTGCGGGCAAACGACGCGCTGACGGTGACTGCGGCGCGCAGCGCGGGAACCGGCACCTT
>JAKLIL010000209.1 GCA_022709625.1 Verrucomicrobiota bacterium | reverse complement strand
CAAGGCGTAGGTGGTGGACCGGACGGCGTTGGCGGGAGCATCCGCATCCCGGGGATCGCTCCAGAAGCCCCCCCCGCGGGCGTCGATCCGCTGGCGTTGCACCAACTGGTGCAACAGCGCCTCGCGCCAGGAAACAGGCGTTCCATCCGGAAGGAACACGGTTTTCTGGCCGGCGCGGTCGAGGCTGGCGGCCAGCGTGGCATAGGCAAAAAACAGGTTTTCGTTCGTGGCCAAGGCTTCCCCGGACAGCAGCGGCAACAGCGGCGCGAAATCCTCCCGCGCGGCGGGTGGTGGCAATTCCTCGGGGTTGGGCTGGCTTTTCAGCCATTGCCGGGCGCGGCCTTGGGCCGCATAGGCTTCGTTGCGGATGGAAAGATCCACCGGTCCGGCGAGCGGCGCGGGCTGAATCTGCGGGGGCGGGGTTGCCGAAGCCTCGAGGACCGCCAAGACCGTGCGGGCGATGAGTTCGGCGCCGGCGGGACTTGGATGCAGGCCGTCGGGCAGCATCTCGAGGCGGTTGGGATAAACGGCGGCGATATCGACCAATCCGGCGCCGATGTCGGCGGCAACTTGCCGGATGGCGGGAACCATCGTGTCGCGAATGGTCCGGTTGGCCTGGATCTGAACCTCGGCCGGCGCAATGGGCGTCAGGGTGCAGAGGAAGATCCGCGGATGTTTGGGAAGAGCTTGGAACCGGGCCGCGAGGGTCCGCAAGTCGGCCGGATACCGCGCATACAGGTCGGGGAAGGCGAGATCGTTGATTCCCAGCATGATCACGACGAGATCGGGCCGGAAATCCACAGCGGCGCAGCACGCGGGGGTATCGGTCCAACTTCGAAACGGAATGCCTGCCAAGGCGGTGGCGCCGTTGACGCCGAAATTGCCCACGCGGAAACGGCCTTGAGCCATCCGTTCGAGAACGGCCGGATAGGATTGGCTGTCGCGATCGGGCAGTTGGTCGCCGTAGGTGATGCTGTCGCCGACGCAGGCCACGCGCAGGGGAGGGGCGGCCAGGAGCGCCGGAGGCAGACAAGCGCAGGCCACCATGGCCGCCTTCAATCCTTTGGAAAATTCCATCTGGCGTTTCGCTGGCTTCACATTTAATATCCTAACGGCAAATCTGCGTGCCATCAAGACCGGGGCGTTTGGGTCACGACCATTCAATCCATTTGCCGAAAACGGACCTGCGCAAAAGGGATTTGTTCTTTCCAAGGGGGGGGGGATAAAATATAAACCCAACCAGATGGTCAACCATGGTCCTCAATCCTGCACACTCGCATCAGGAATCCTCCGGCGATGAAACTTGTCCCATGAGCGCAATCCGGCGGGCAGGCATAAGTCTAATCGGCCGTTGGAAAAAGGCGGAACCTAATTTCTTGTTTTCCGCCCCCGGGTTATATCGTCCGGTCTTTTTTTTCCTGATTCTGGCCCTTGCCTTTGGCTTGCGGATGCGTTTTGCGGACATCGCCTACCCCGCCCAACTCGACACCCCCCATATGATCCACCAAGGGATTTTCTGGGCGCAGGGCGAACCGGGTGCCCTTGCGACGATTTGGCAGGAGGCGCCGTGTTTGACGGCCGGGATAGCTTATCGCTTGGGATTCAATCCTGCCGAAGCCCTCCAATGGAGTACGGTAATCTACGGAACCATCCTGGTGGGCATGACCATGCTGTTGACCCACCGGATGTTCAAATCCGACGCGGCGACCTGGCTGGCCGGCGGTTGGGCCGCCGCCAATCAGGGATTGGTCGAGTATTCCATCAATTCCATGCCGGAAATCGGTTTTGCCGCGTGCCTGCTCGGTGCCTATGCCATCATGGCCAACGCCCTTTGTGGGCGCGGCCTGCAGTCCGTTTTCTCCCTCTTGGGCGGCTATGGCTTGTTGGGTTTGGGGATATATTTTAAGCCGCTGGATTCCCTGACTGCTTTGGCGCTGGCCACGGGCTGGCTGGTGCTCCTCTATGGAAAGGAGGGGAGGCAGGTTTGGCTGCGCTTCCTGGCCGGGCCTTTGATCTTCATTGCGGTGGCGACGCCGCATTACCTGCTTCAATCCGGCGCGCCCGGGGCGAATGGCGTGAATCTGGTCAACCGGTCTTTCGGTTTGGTCGCAGGCGAAATCCCCATCGATTCGCAATTTCTTTATGCCGTCCACGATCCGTATGGCCAAGCCATAAAGGAATACGAGGAAACGGGAGCCCTAAAATGGCTTTGGGAGCATCGGGCCAGGATAGTCCGGCGTTATTTTTCCAACGTGGTGAACGCGTTGCGGATCTACGGCAATTATCTTTTCCCCAATGCCTTTCGGATGGGCAATGCTTGGTTTGTCGCCATGTTGTCTGTCATTGCGGTTGCCCGGCTGTTTGGCCCGCTGAGAAAAACTTACCTGTTTCTCTTCCTTTCCGCCATGGCGATTCCGCTGGGCGTTAGTGTGAGTTTCATTTTTGATCGCTGGCTCGTGATCTATATCCCCATTCTGATCGCCATAGTTTCCGCCCATCTGGTTCTGTCGCCGTCCTTATGGGATGCGACCTGGAAAAAGACGGCATGGGTATGTCTCTGGCTGGCCATGGTGGGGAATTCCGTAGCCATGGAGCGCAACCGCCTGGAGGACAAGGCGTGGCATTGGGCCAACCAGCGGACCGTTTCCGCATGGCTTCGCCAGGCAACCCGTCCGGACGAACGAATCATGTCCCTGAGCCCGTCCATGTCGCTCGAAATCGATTTGGCCAGGCCGCGGCGCTGGGTTCAGCTCAAGGCGGGCACCCCCGAACAGATCGAGCAATATGCCCAGGAACAAAACGCCTCCTATATCGTGCTGACCGATCGTCTTTATCCGCATTGGCCGATCAACCAACTGGTCCGGGGCGAAACCCCGCCGGCGAATTGGGTGCTTGCCAAGGAAGAGGCGTTCGTGCGCGAACATCCCGTTTGGGGCACCCAGACCGAGAGCTATCGAATTTTCAAAAGGACGCCCCCGCCATTCAAGGAACAAGCCGAGCCATGAAACGAATCGTCCGCCTGCCTTGCCCCGTATTCCCCCGCCGGCCATGATTGCGCCCTCCGTTCGTTTGGGAAAAGGGGTAGTCATCCACCAGCCCGATTTGGTCAATCTCTACGGGTGCGAAATCGGCGACGACACGAAGGTCGGCGCGTTCGTGGAAATCCAGAAAAACGCCCGGATCGGCGCCCGCTGCAAGATCTCGTCCCACTCCTTCGTGTGCGAGGGCGTGACCATCGAGGACGAAGCGTTCATCGGCCACGGAGTGATGTTCATCAACGACCGGCATCCGCGCGCCACGGCGGCCGACGGGGCGCTGCAAACGGAAGCGGACTGGGCCTGCGTGCCGACCCTGGTGAAGCGCGGGGCGTCGATCGGCAGCGGCGCGGTGATCCTGTGCGGCGTCGTCATCGGCGAGCGCGCCTTGGTGGGCGCGGGGGCCGTGGTGACGAAAGACGTCCCGCCCGGCGCGGTGGTGGCCGGCGTGCCGGCCCGTGCGCTGGTCCGGCGGAAAGGCTCCCATGAAATGGGCTAGCCTGGGCTTCATCGCCGTCAGCGCCGTCCTGACGGCCGCGGCCAATTTGCTGCTGCGCCAGGGCCTGTTGAAGTCGGGCGGCTTGGCCGTCAAGGAAGGCCACTGGCTGGCGGGGTGGGCCGCCACCTTGATCCAGCCCGCGTTCGTTCTGGGCCTGGTCGCGTACGCGTTGGCGGCGGTGGTCTGGTTCTACGCGCTGTCGGTGACGGAAGTCAGCAGCGGCTATCCCGTGTTGGTGGGTTTGACCTTCGTTCTCGTGACGGCGGGCGCCGTCGCGGTCTTCAAGGAAACGTTGAATCCCCTCAAACTCGTTGGTATTCTCGCCATTTTAATCGGCATTGCGATCGTAGCGCGCGTTTCGCGAACGGGGTGAACCATGATCAAGGTTGGCGTCATTGGCTATGGATACTGGGGACCGAACCTGGTCCGCAATTTCGGGGAATGCGGACTGGCCGACGTGAAGGCCGTCAGCGACTTGCGTCCCGACCGCCTCCGGCAGGTCGCCGCCCGCTATCCCTCCGTCCGGACCACGACGGACCACCGGGAACTGCTGGGGGATGCCGGCATCGACGCGGTGGCCATCGCCAC
>JAKLIL010000208.1 GCA_022709625.1 Verrucomicrobiota bacterium | reverse complement strand
ACGTTCCTGGAAGCCATCCGGCAGATCGGGCTCGAGGAAGGCCGCGACAACGTCATGTACGTCCACATGACCTACCTGCCCTTCATCCGCGCCGCCGGCGAACTCAAGACCAAGCCCAGCCAGCAGTCCGTCGCCAAGCTGCGCGAAATCGGCATCATCCCCGACGCCCTCGTCTGCCGCTCCGAAACGCCCATCGGCGAGGAGCTGCGCCGCAAGCTCTCGCTCTTCTGCAACGTCCCCGTTCACGCCGTCATCGAGGAGCTCGACGTCCGCCACACCATCTACGAAGTGCCCCTCGTCCTCGCCGAACAGGGCCTCGACGAAATCATCCTGGTCCACTTCCGCCTCGCCCGCCCCGGCGCCAAGCTCGGCCCCTGGAAAACTATGGTCGATGCCCTCGTCCGGCCCGAAGGCACCGTCAAGATCGGCGTCGTCGGCAAGTACTCCGAATTGCCCGACGCCTACAAATCCCTGCACGAAGCCCTCCGCCACGGCGGCGCCGCCCACCGCCAGGCGGTCGAAATCGTCCGGATCTCGGCCGAAGACATCGAAGACGGGAAAATCCCCGACGAACTGAAGCGGGTCGACGGCATCCTCGTGCCCGGCGGCTTCGGCCAGCGCGGCACCGAAGGCAAGATCGCCGCCATCCGCTACGCCCGCGAAAAAGGCATCCCGTTCTTCGGCATCTGCCTCGGCCTCCAGTGCGCCGTCATCGAATACGCCCGCCACGTCGCCGGCCTCTCCGGCGCGCACTCCACCGAAATCGAGCCCGCCACGCCCCATCCCGTCGTCTGCCTGATGGAAGAACAGGAGAAAGTCGTCGATCTCGGCGGCAGCATGCGCCTCGGCGCCTGGCCCTGCGCGCTGAAATCCGGCAGCCTCGCCGCCCGGATCTACGGCGCGGAGAAAATTTCCGAACGCCACCGCCACCGCTACGAGGTCAACAACCGCTACCGCGAGCCGCTCGAAGCCGCCGGCCTTGTCCTCTCCGGCCTCTCCCCCGACGGCCATCTCGTCGAAATGGTCGAAGTCCCGACCCATCCCTGGTTCGTCGCCGTCCAGTTCCACCCCGAACTGAAATCCCAGCCCCTCGATCCCCATCCCCTCTTCCGCGAATTCATCGGCGCCGCCCTGAAACGGAAAGCCGGTTGACGGCGCCCGCGGCGTTTGAGGTCGGATATTCTGGATTGAGCTTGGCGCGATCCAACCGCTAGGATGGGCCATCATGTCGGAGATCACGCTGACCACCGGACTCGCGGACTTGGACCGGATGCTCGCGGGGATGCAACCCGGGGACAACGTCGTTTGGCAAATCGACGCAACGGATGAATACCAAACGCTGGTCGAACCGTTCGGCCGCGCGGCGCGGCACGCGGGCCGCCCCCTGATCTATTTCCGCTTTGCCGGCCATGCGCCGCTCCTGACGGCGGACAACGGCGCTGCGCTTTGCCAGCTGGATCCCGCCCAAGGCTTCGAAGATTTCATCGCGGACGTCCATGCCGCCATCGCCGCGGCCGAGCCGGGCACCGCGTTCGTCTTCGATTGCCTCTCGCGGCTGGCGGCGGATTGGTATTCCGACCAGATGCTGGCCAATTTCGCGAGGCTGACCTTCCCGCGCCTGCGCGAACGGAAGGCCCTCGCCTATTTCGCCGTGTACCGCCATTACCACACGCCGCACGCCCTGGGACCGATCCGGGAACGGGCGCAGGTCTTTCTGGACGTCTACCGGCACCGCGGCGAAATCTACGTGCGCCCGCTCGAAGTCCGGAACCGCTCCGCTTCCGTCCCGAACCAGCTCCACGTCTGGCGCGGCGACGAATTCCGCCCGGTGACGTCCAGCGCCGCGATTTCGGAAATCCTGACCACGGAGCAGTGGTCCGGTCTCGCGTCCGACAGCGGCGCCGGATTCTGGGAAACCAGCTTCATCCGCGCCCGCGAACTCGTCCAGGCCGGCGACGTGAATCACGGCGTTCCCGGGCGCGCGCAGGAAACGTTCCATACGCTGGTGCGGATGATCGTCTCGCGCGATGCCGGAATGCAGAAGCTGCTCGCCCGCTACCTGTCTCTGCCGGACGTCCTCGACGTGCGCCGCCGGATGATCGGCACCGGCCTCATCGGCGGCAAGGCCGTCGGTCTCCTGCTGGCGCGCGCGATCGTCAAGCAGGCCGATCCGCATCTCGGAGATTTGCTGGAGGAGCACGATTCGTTCTTCGTCGGGTCCGACGTCTTCTACGATTTCCTCGTGCGCAGCGGCGCCTGGCCCATCCGGCAGACGCAACGGCGGCCGGACGCGTTCCTCGAAGACGCGGACGAAGCGCGCCGGCTTTTGCTGGCCGGCGAATTTTCGCCCCACGTCCTGCGGCAGCTCGAGGAAATGCTGGACTATTTCGGCCCCTCGCCGTTCATCGTGCGTTCCAGTTCGCTGCTGGAAGACAACTACGGCAACGCCTTCGCGGGCACCTACGAGAGCGTCTTCTGCGCCAACCAAGGCCCGCGCGAGGAGCGCCTGCAACGCCTGCTGGCCGCCATCCGCGAAATCTACGCCAGTTCCATGAGCGAAAAGGCCCTGCGCTACCGGGCCGACCGCGGGATGCTGGACCGCGACGAACAGATGGCCCTGCTGGTGATGCGCGTGTCGGGCGCCCTCCACGGCCGAAACTACTATCCCCAGCTGGCCGGCGTCGGCTTTTCCTTCAATCCCTACGCTTGGAATCCCGACATCGATCCGCAAGCCGGCGTGGCGCGCCTCGTCTTCGGTCTCGGCACCCGCGCCGTCAACCGCTCCGACGACGACTACACCCGCATCGTCGCCCTCAATGCGCCCGGCAAACGCCCCGAGGCCAACTTCGACGAGGTGGCCCGGTACGCCCAGCGGCGCATGGATTACCTCGATCTCGCGGCCAACCGCTTGGCCTCCGACTATTTTTCCGACGTCGTGCGCGGCGACGAAGACGCCCCCCTCGACCTGTTCACGACCGAAGACCCCGCGCCGGACGATTCATCGGCGCCTCCCAACCGCGTGCTGACCTTCGACGCCCTGTTGGCCCGGACCGATTTCGTGCGCGACCTACGCGGGATGCTCCAAGCCCTCCAAACGGCCTACCGCCATCCGGTCGATATCGAATTCGCGGCCAATTTCCTCGACGCCCGCCGCTACAAGATCAACCTGCTGCAATGCCGCCCCCTGCAAATCCAGGGCACGTCCGCCGTCGAATGGCCCGAACTGTCCGTGGCGGATGAGGATCTGATCCTCTCCGCGCGCGGCGCCGTCGTCGGCCAGAGCCGCGTGGCCCGGATCGACCGGCTCGTCTACGTGTCGCCGGAAGTCTACGGCCAGCTTCCCCTCCAGGACCGCCACGAAATCGCCCGGATCGTCGGCGAAATCAACCGCACCAGCGGCCAGGACGCGGGCACCACGATGTTGCTGGGTCCGGGACGCTGGGGCTCCACCAGCCCCCATCTCGGCATCCCGGTGAATTTCCACCAGATCAACCGCGTCGCCATCCTGTGCGAAATCGTCGCGATGCACGCCACCCTCGTGCCCGACGTCTCCCTCGGCACCCACTTCCTCAACGAACTCGTCGAACGCAACGTCCTCTATCTCGCGCTCTTTCCCGGCCAGGGCGACAACGGCTGGAACCGCGCCTTTTTCGAATCCGCTCCCAACCGCCTGTCGGAACTCGTCCCGAGCGCAGGAAAATTCGAACGCGTCCTCCGCGTCATCGACGTCGACCGCCTCCCCGGCCAACCCGAAATCCAGATCGCCGCCGACGCCTGCCGCCAAACCGTGAAGGTGTTTTTCAAGCGGTGAACCCTTGCCGGGTTCCGCCTTCCGGAGGGGCAACCTCCGTGTTGCCCGGTTTTCGCGCCTTCCATTCCGAACCGGGCAGGACGGAGCCTGCCCCTCCGGAAATCTTGGTTGTGCGCATCCCCATCAATGACTACGCTTTTCACCATGCCCCACCCCGAACGGCATTATCCCGCCCGGCGCGCGTTGGACGATTTCGGCAAACGCGCGAATCTGGTGTTCGTAACGGTTTGCGCCAAGGGGCACCGATCTATCATCGCCCAACCCGACGTGCACGCGCTCTTGACGGAATTGTGGGGCGATTCATCGCAATGGCTGGTGGGGCGCTACGTGTTGATGCCGGACCA
>JAKLIL010000207.1 GCA_022709625.1 Verrucomicrobiota bacterium | reverse complement strand
TCGAGGATGCGGAGGTGTCGGGAGCGGAAACCGACAGCAGATGCCGGGGCAAGAAGACCAACTGGGCAACGAGGGTAGGAATTACCGCACTGGCGATCACCGCCGCGACGAGGAAGGAGTACTGCACCGGCGAGACGATGCCGTGGGTGAGTCCATACAGGGCGGAAATCGTGCCGAAGGTCAGGCCGGTGGACATCAGCAAGGTATAGTACCAGCGTTCGCGGCGTTCGCGCCGGAAGCACGCGACGAGCGGATAGAGGCCGAAGATTTTGGCCGTCACCTTGCCGCCCAACAGGGCGAGAAACACCAACGGCGCCGCCGCCAGCGCCGGCAGGACGACCAGCGAACCGGCCCGGAGAAAATAGAACGGCGTCAGGAAGCCGACGGTCAGGGTTCGCAGGCGGCGCATGAAATGGCGGTCTTCCGCCGTGAACTCGGCCAGCACCATGCCGGCGATGTAGGCGGGCAGCACCGCTTCGCTGCCCGACCACAGCGCCAGCGCGCCCAACCCAAAGAGCACGAACACGATCCATTTGGTGCGGATGGCCGCCGTACGGTAGGCGTATCGTTCCGTCAGCCAGGTCGTTACATACGGGAGCAGGAAAAAGACCACCACGCAGACACCGATGAAAACCAGAGTTTTGAAGGTGAAAGGTGCGAAAATCAAACCTAGCGCGATAACCGTGCCCAGGTCGTTGATGAAGCAGGCGCCGAGAATGCCTTTCCCGAATTCGGTCTTGTTGAGGCCCGTCTCCAGCATGACGGCATAGACCACGGCCATCGAGGTGGTCGAGAGGGCGATACCGGCCAGCCAACTGGCGCGCGGATCCCAGCCCAACAGATAACGCGCCACGGCGGCGCAGCCGAGGAATGGCGCGAAGAAGCCAACCAGTCCCACCGCCGAAACCTCCTTCAGTTTGGCCTTCATGACTTCCGGTTCCAGCTCCGCGCCGGCGAGGAAGGTCAGCAGCACGGACCCGGACGAGGCGAGGAATTTCAACCATTCGGCATTGTTTCCCAACGCGTCCGATCCCCAGAAGCGCGTCGCGACAGCCCCGGCGGCCACCCCGACGCAGATTTCCATCAACGCGATGGAAATTTTCATATGGGTGGCAAGCATGGCGGCCAGAACGGCCAGCATGAGCCAAAGAGCGGCTTGCCCGTAGAGGGGTTCCATATTTCGGACTCCTTCGCGGCGGGCCACAAAAAAAAACCCGCCCAAGGCGGGTATTTCGAGCACGGCTCCCGCCGACTTTGCCAGCAGGAGTCATCAATCCGCCACGGGCGGATGGTTCAGGGGGGACTCCATCCCCAAACAACGCGCGCCGAACATACCGCGCCGCGGGCGCGGCAAGCAAGTCTTTCCGCCGGCGGCCGGGGCGGCGATTGCCACCGGGGGGCGAATCTGTTTTACTGCCCCGCGAAACGGCAGGAACAACCATGGCGGCATTGATGCTCTATCTGATCGGCGCCCGCGCGGCGGGCAAGACGGCCGTGTTCGACGCCTTGGTCCAAACGCCGGAAGGGCCGCATTTCGCGACGAAAGGCGGCCACCGGCTTGGAACCGTCAAAGTCCCCGATGCGCGCCTGGCCGCGCTGCGGGACATCTTCCACCCCAAGAAATACATCCCCGCGGAAGTCACCTTCGTGGACGTGGCGTTGCCGGCGAACGCCGAAGGCAGCGGCTTTGGGCAGCTCAACGCTTTTTTGGGCGAGGCGGACGCCTTCGCGCTCGTCGTGCAGTCCTTTGGCGAAACCGACGGGGCGGGCAAACCGCTCGATCCCGTGGCGCAGCTGGAGTCTATCCTGCTGGATCTGGCGATGGCGGATCTGGAAAAAATCGAGCGTCGCATCGAGAAGATCGAACAGGAGACCAAACGCGGCTTGAAGCAGGGCTTGCCGGAACTGGCGATCCTGCAGAAATGCAAGGCAGGCCTCGACGCGGGCCGGGCGCTGCGCGATCTGGACTTGCCGGCAGACGACCAGAAGCAAATCAGCAGTTTTTGCTTCCTGTCGCAGAAGCGGGTTCTGGTGGTGGCGAACGTGGGGGATGCGGATCCCGCGGGGGCCCATTGCGGCCCATTGCGGGAAGCGTGCCGGGCGAAGGGCCTCGATATCCTGGCGTTTTGCGCGCCGCTGGAGGCCGAAATCGCCGCGTTGCCGCCGGCGGACCAGGCCGGATTCCTGAAGGACTACGGGCTGACGGAGCCGGCGCGGACGCGCCTGATCCAGACGGCGTACCACACGCTGAACCTCATCAGCTTCTTCACGGTGGGCGAGGACGAGGTGCGGGCGTGGACCATCCGGCGCGGCGACCATGCCGTGACGGCGGCCGGCAAGGTCCATACCGATCTGGCGCGGGGCTTCATCCGCGCGGAAACGGTGTCGTCCGAAATCCTGCTCGATAAGAAAAGCCTGGCGGCTTGCCGCGAAGCCGGGTTGTTGCGGTTGGAAGGCAAAAACTACGAAGTCCAGGACGGCGACGTGATCGAGATTCGGGCCAATGCGTGAGCCGGCAGAATATTCCAGATCCAATAATCACCGGCCAACATTCAATTGAATTGAACTCTGAACCCCGACTTCTGAATTCTTTGAGTTATTTGAAGCAGATGCGGGAGATGAGATCGTTGAAGCTCTCGGCCCCGCTGAGCAGTTCGATTTCGACGCGGAGAAAATAGAGGGGGACATCGCGCCGTTCCACGAAGGGCATGCGCACGGCGTCTTTTTCCGTGGTGACGATCAGTTCGGCGCCGTGGTCGCGGGCGGCGTTGATGGCGTCGAGGATTTCCTGCTGGGTGTAGCGGTGGTGGTCGATGAAGCGTTTGCGGTGGACCAATTCGCCGTCGAGGCGCGTTAGGGAGTCTTCGAAGCCGCGCGGAGCGGCGATGCCGGACAGGGCGGCGATTTTCCGGCCGGCGATGAAGTCGAGGGGCTTGCGTTCGCCGGAATAGACTTCCTGGAAGTGGCGCGGAGTGTGGCGGCATTCGGCGATTTCGGCTTTGTCGTTCAGCGCTCGGATCTGTTGGCGGAGTTCGGGAGAACCGTCGCCGAGGGATTTGGTGATGAAGATGAAGGTGGCGCGGCTGAGGTGGCGGGTGGATTCGCGCAGCAGGCCGCGGGGCAGGACATAGCCGTTGTCGAAGGGATTGGTGCGGTCGACGAGCACGATGTCGATGCGGTGCTTCAGGCGGAGATACTGGAACCCGTCGTCGAGCACCAGGGTGTCGCAGCCGAGCTTCTGGATGGCGTAGCGGCCGGATTTGACCCGGTCCTTGTCGACGAGGACGCAGACGTCGGGGAGGTTGGAGGCGAGCATGTAGGGCTCGTCGCCGCCCATTTCGGAATCGAGCAGCAGGCGCTGACCGTCGGAAACGACGCGGGGCGGCTGCTGCCGCGGGGGATTGAAGGTCAGCCAGTTCCACAGTTGTTCGGACCAGGGCCGCTCGGCCTTCATGTAGCCCCGGCTGAGGATGGCGACCTTGCGGCCGTTCTGCTGCAAGGCGCGGGCGAATACTTCCACGACGGGGGTTTTGCCGGTGCCGCCCACCGTCAGGTTGCCGATGCTGATGATCTGGCAGCCCAAGGTGTTGGAACGGATGATGCGGTGCTCGAACAGGGCGAGGCGCACGTTCATGATGAAGCTGTAGAGCCGGGACAAGCGCTTGAGGATAAAACGCAGCAGATTGGGGCCCAAGCCACGGAAACGGCCGTAGACGACCGCCAGAAGGAACAATTCTGCTTTTTCGCGGAGGGTCCGGGCCATGGTCCGCACTATGGCGGGGAAACGGCGCGCAGGTCAAGCGCGGGAACCGTCGACGTCGGCCCGTCCGGTTGGCTGGGCGGGCGCGGTCCGGTTTGCAGCTGCACGGAGGCGGGGCGCGAGCAGCGGCGCCGCGCCGGTCAGGGACCAGAAGGTGCCCGCCAAATAGCCGAGCAACGAAAGCATCAGGGCGGGACCGGCCGCAATGCCGGACGGCTGCAGGAGCTGGACATAGAGGGTTTCGCGGACGCCCAGGCTGCCCGGCGTCAGCGGAATGGCGGCGAGCACGGTCGCGATCGGGAAGACGACCAGCAGATCGAGGAAGGCCAGTCGCATCTCCAGGGCGCGGGCGAGCACGGCGGTGGCGGCCGCGAGCAGGAGGAGATTGGCGATGGACAGGATGGCGGG